>JBEKJN010000035.1:0-15808 GCA_050011235.1 Verrucomicrobiota bacterium
ACCCGGACCTTGCTGGAACAGGAGGTCCCGCCGCCGCTCCTGCGCCGCTGGAATTCCCTGACCCTGGGCGGCGCGGATTACACGAATTTTGGCGAGCTCGTCGCGTGGCGCGCCACGCTCTGGCGCGGCAACCAGTTGTTGAGCGAACAAAAATCGTTTTTGTGGTGAAAGCCCGCAACGCTGGGAATTGCTCGAACCGAAGATTGAATGGCTCCGCGCCCGCTTGAAACCGGGCCATCCGCAATCGAAAGGAATTCAACTGACAACGGCCGGGCCGCCCTGCCTTCACGCAAACTTCTTCTCCTGCGTCTGCAACGCCTGTTCGTAACAACGCAACGCCTCGTCGTAGCGCGCCATGCGATTGAACAGGCCGCCCTTGTGGAGATAAGCAATGGTCATGGAACCGTCTGCCTCAATGGCGTGGTCATAACAGGCGATGGCGTCGTCCAGACGCCCCAGCTTTTCCAGCGCGCCGGCTTTTTTAATCAGCGCCTCGGCGTGTTTCGGCTGCAACTGCAACGCCACGTCAAAGCATTCCAGCGCCTTTTGCGGTTCGTTGGCGTTGAGCAGCGACTGGCCCTCGGTGACCAGGTTGGCGACGCATTCTTCGCGGTCGTTCGCATCCGGCGGTGATCCATTTTTGTCGGCGGAGGATGACGTGGCGGTCTCGGTCAGCGGCACGCGCGCGCCATGTTCCAATCCTAAAATACGCTTTTCCAGCCGTTCGACCACGTCGAGCAAACGCGCGTTCGACGATTCCACCGCAGTGCGGGCGGGGGCGGCGAGTTCGTTGGCCGCTTCCACCAATGGCAAGGCCCGGTGATTGCCCAGCGCGAGCGCGGACGGTTGCCACGTGGAGATCTTGATGAGTTGGGTGAATACGCGCCACTGAAAATAAACCATCAACAGCATGATGCCCAAACCGATCAGCCCGAATGTGCCCGCCATGAACAGCGCGATCTGCTGCGTTTTGCGGGCCGCCTCGATTTCGCTGGCGCGCTGGTCGGCGATGGTTTGTTCGAGGGCCTGAATGCGTGCCGTCAGGACAGCGGCGTTGGTGGCGGCCTCCGCCTCGGCCTCCCGCCGGCTGTTGTCAATGGCTAGTTGCGTGGCGTGAAGCTGTTCCTGAATCTGCAAATAACCGTTCACCACGGCCTGGGTCGTGGCATCGGTCATTTGCGGTGGAGAAACCGAATCGGTTTCAGCGGTAAAGGCCCGTGCGCCCCAAAAAACGCAGGCACACACCAGCATGAAATTCAGACGAGACATGATATTCATACTCACTGCGCGCAGCGTGTGCCGTCCCTGTAATGAAGTCAAGCGCATGACCGGCCGACTTATTCCCAACCCTGGCCCGAATCTTGATCGCCAGGGAAAAGGTGGATTGGGATTTGGATTACGGTCGGGATTACGACGCCGCAAGGTTCACGGCGCCTTCAGATCAAACTCCAGTCGCGTGCGCGAGCCGGTCTGCACATTGTCAATTTCCAAACTTTCCACTTGCCACTGGCCTTTCACTTTTTTGACATCCTTGGGATAAAATTCCTTAAACAGCCTGTCCTGCGCGTCGTAAGCCTTTGCCATCACGATGCCGCTGCTCTCCTCGTCAATCCACGAATCCAACCGCGAATAGCCATTCGTGGTCGGATTTGGATTCGTGCTTTCCAAAACCACACAACTGCAATTGCGCCGGAATTCCTTTTTCAAAATTATTTGCTGCGGCCAGTGGAAAAATTCCAGGCCCAGGTCGCCGAGCCAGAAATCCGAGTTGGCGAACGAAGTCATCAATTCTGCGCCGGACAATGGAGAGCTGCGAAACAAATGTCCGAGGATGGGAATATCACCCAGCACAGGAACTTGTTCGGCGGAATTGGTCCGGTAAAAATATTCATTCAACCGGCCCGCGGTATGAATGACCCCAAGCATTACAACCTGGTTTGTCGCCCCTGTTTCATAAACGCTTTGCCAGTTTGTCGCCGTGACAATGACTTCGCATTTCACCGGAGTTACCGAACGTTTGCCTTTCCCATCGCGGATTTGCAGAACGCCGGTGTTGGTGAAATTTCCCACTGGTCGCGCGTCACAAAGTTGCTGCGCCAGTTGACGGCCTTGGATTTTCGCGTCGGACAGACCGTTTGTTGTTTCCGCCGTTGCGCAAACAGCAACGAGTAAATTCACCACGACCAGCGGCAGGGCGGCGCTGCCATGCCGCCAAAAGTTGAGGCTGTGCCACAGTGTGGTCCCGCCGGTTTGGAATTTATCGCGCAAGGAAGTTGAACTCATTTCGGTTCCAGCGCGAGTTGTAGGACATCTGAAATATGCCGGACGAAATGGACCTTGATTTTTGCGCGCGTCTCCGCCGGCACTTCGAGCCAGTTGTTTTTGTTTTGTTCCGGCAAAATCACCTCCCGGATTTTGAAGCGCGCCGCCGCCAGGACTTTTTCCTTGATGCCGCCCACGTGCAGCACGCGGCCGCGCAGGCTGATTTCGCCGGTCATCGCGACGCCCTGACGCACGCGTCGTTTCAGCAACAACGACGCCAGCGCCGCGACGATGGCCACGCCCGCACTCGGACCGTCCTTCGGCGTCGCGCCGGCGGGCACGTGAATGTGCAGGTCGAGTTTGTTGTAATCGCTCAAGTCAATGCCGAGCTTTTTGGCCTGGCTGCGCAAGTAACTCAACGCCGCCTGCGCGCTTTCCTTCATCACGTCCCCGAGTGAGCCGGTCAGCAGCAGGTTGCCCCGGCCGCGCATCCGCGTTGCTTCAATGAACAGAATCTCGCCGCCGACGGGCGTCCACGCCAGGCCGGTGGCGATGCCGAATTCAGTGATTTTTTCCGCCGTTTCGGAAACAAATTTCGGCGCGCCCAGAAAACCCCGCAGCGTGGAGCGCGCAATCACCACCGGTCTCCTGACCACGCCGTCGCCGAAGATTTTGCGCGTGGCCTTGCGCGCGAGCGCGGCGATTTCGCGTTCCAACTGGCGCACGCCGGCTTCGTGGGTGTATTCCTGAATCAATTTACGCAACGCGGCTTCGGTGAACTTCATCTCCTGCCGCGTGAGGCCGTGTTCTTCGATCTGGCGCGGCACGAGATAACGTTTGGCAATTTGCAATTTTTCGGACTCGGTGTAGCCGGGCAGTTCGATGACTTCGAGCCGGTCGCGCAACGCGGGATGAACCGGGTCGAGCCAGTTCGCCGTCGTGATGAACAGCACGCGCGACAAATCGAACGGCAGATCGAGAAAATGGTCCGTGAACGAGTTGTTTTGCGCCGGGTCGAGCACTTCGAGCAGCGCCGACGCCGGGTCGCCCCGGAAATCCGCGCCCACCTTGTCCAGCTCGTCGAGCAAAATCACCGGGTTGCGGCTTTCGATGCGGCGGAGGGTTTGGATGATGCGTCCGGGCAAGGCACCGACGTAGGTGCGCCGATGGCCGCGAATCTCGGCCTCGTCCCTCATGCCGCCGAGCGAGATGCGCGCAAACTTGCGGCCCAGCGCGTCCGCCACGCTCTTGCCGAGCGAGGTTTTGCCGACACCGGGCGGACCCACCAGACAAAGAATCGGGCCTTTGATCTGTTTCCGCCGTTTGATGACGGCGATGAATTCCAGCAGGCGGTCCTTGACTTTTTCCAGGCCGAAATGCTGCTCGTTCAAAATCCGCTCGGCGGTCTTCAAATCCAGTTTGTCGTCGGTCTCCTTTTCCCACGGCAGACTCAAAATCCAGTCAAGGTAATTGCGCGAAACGGCGTATTCGGCGGCAGCGGGCGGGGTCTGCTGGAGCCGTTCCAATTCCTGCAACGCGGCCTTGCGCGCCTCGTCGGGCATCGGCGTCTGCTCGATTTTACCGCGCAACGTTTTGATTTCATTCGCGCCCGGGTCGGATTCGCCAAGTTCGCGCTGAATGGCGCGCATCTGCTCGCGCAAAAAGAAATCGCGCTGGGTCTTGGCGATGGACGTGGCGACGTCACTCTGGATTTTGGAACTCAGCGTGAGCACCTCGTGTTCACGATTGAGCATGGGCAAAAGCTTTTGCAGGCGTTCGCGGACGGAAACGGTTTCGAGCAGTTCCTGGCGGTCGCTGAGTTCGAGGTTCAGGTTGGCGGCGACGAGGTCGGTAAAATGACCGGGCGCGTCCATGTTCATTGCGGCGACCTTCACGTGATCGGACAGGGCGGCTGAAAGTTTGGCGATTTCCTGAAACTGTTTTTGCGCGTTGCGGAACAGCGCCTGCGCTTCAATCGAATCTTCCGTCACATCGCGCAACAATTCGTATTTGGCGCGCAGATATGGTTCGGCCGGCGAGTATTCCTTGACCTGAATGCGCCACAGGCCCTCCACCAGCATGCGCGCGGTGCCGTCGGGAAACTTGACCATTTTCGCCAAACGCACGACGCAACCGACCTTGTACAAATCTTCCGGCAGCGGCTCGGCAACGTCGGGTTTGCTTTGCAGCACGGCGCCAATCAAACGGTCACCGGCCACCGCATCGTCAACGAGCCGCAGGCTCGGCCCGGTCTCAACGAGCAACGGCACGATGGCTCCGGGAAAAATCACAATGTCGGACAGGCCGAGAATCGGCAGCGTCTCCGGGAGCGAACGCGAGGAAATGCGGGGCGGCGACGCCGCCGAATTTTCAGGCGCGTCCAGAATGCTGACAAACTCCGTTTCTGGCGAGGTCATCGTCGCTCCTGCTTTAAGTTTAGATGCCGCCGAACCTGAAAAACTCAGGCGAGGTTAGTTCCCTTCGGCGATTGGCACCTTGGTTGTTTTGGAAAGCGGCTGGCGTGCCAAAGGCACGTCAATCCGCAAAAAGCCGTTGACATAAGCCGCTTTCGCCTGGCTGAGGTCGTAGCCCGCGGGCAATTCAAGCACGCTTTCAAACGGGCCATAACTGATTTCCATGACCAGGAAACTGCATTTGGACGCACGGCAGCCGTCTGGCCGGTTGCCACTGATGCGCAGGCAGTTGCCCTCGACGGTGATTTCAAGGCTGTCGCTCTTCATGCCGGCCAGCTCCACCTTGACGACCAGCCCGGTGTCCGTCACGTACACGTCGGTGTTCGGCACCCAATGACCGCTGACCGCGCCTTCGCGTCCGCGCACACCCACCGCCCGGGAGATAAAATGCACCGCAGAACTCACTTTAGTTACGGCCATGATTGAAAATTATGTTGTCTGATTTGCAAATAAGCAAGCGAAAGAAATCACTTCATGCGCACGACCACTTCGCGGCGTTCGCCCTTGCGCGCATGAAAAACGATCGAACTTTTCTGCGCCGACGACTCGCCCGGCACCGAGCAGCCGCAATGCGTGTCGCGCTGGAAACTGAATTTGCGCGGGCGAAAACGCCCCCACGCCAACAAACCGGCGGCCAGCGCAACTATCGCCAGTGAAATGATTTGCTGCCAGTTCACGGAGGCAACATAACCCCAAATGCCGTCTGCGCAACCGGATTTTCAACAATATCCCCGTCCGGTCCCGGCGCTTATTTTCCATGATTGCGCCGCCGGATTAAAATCGCGATGACGATTAAGATTTGGACGGTGTGTTTTCAGCGTTGAACTTTTGGCCCGCGCCCTTACGCTGCGCGCATGGCTGTTCCGTTCCGTTATCAGCACCGCGTCACCTATGCCGAATGCACCCTCGGCAACCACGTTTATCATTCGCGCTACCTCGATATGCTCGAGGCCGCGCGCGGCGAATTCATCCGCTCGCTCGGCGCGACGGTCCTGGAATGGCAGGAGCGCGACGTGATTTTTCCCGTCGTTGAAGCCCGGTTAAATTACAAATCGCCTGCGCGCTACGATGACCTGCTGACGATCGAGGTCCGGCCGACGCTTGTTTCGGGCGTGCGCGTGAACTTCAGCCACCGCGTCGTGAATCAAAATGGGAAATTGATGCTCGAAGCCGAAACGTTTCATGTTTGCACGGGCCTGAATGAAAAACCGAAACGCCTGCCGCCGGAATTGGCCGGGAAACTCGCCGCTCAAATCTGAAAATCCGCCGCCGCCTTCTTTTTCCGGTCCGCCTTGTTCAACACGCGTGCCTCGGGGGCGTTGTAAAGGACAATGGAGTTCGGCGCAACGCTTTCCATCAGGAACACGTTGCCGCCGATGGTGCTGCCGGCGCCGATGACCGTTTCGCCGCCGAGAATCGTCGCGCCGGGATAAATCGTCACGCGGTCTTCAATCGTCGGATGCCGTTTCTTGCCGCGCAATTGCTCCACGGCGGAGGTGGATTTCGCGCCGAGCGTGACACCGTGATACAACTTCACATGGTCGCCGATGATGGCCGTCTCGCCGACGACCGTGCCGGTGCAATGATCCACGAAAAAGTGCGATCCGATTTGCGCGCCCGGATGCAAATCCATGCCCGTGCGCGAATGCGCCCACTCCGTCATGATGCGCGGAATCAGCGCGATGTTTTTCAAATACAATTCGTGGGCCAGTCGTTGCACCGCAATCGCCTCGACGAACGGATACGACACCAGGACCTCTTCCTTGCTCTTCGCCGCCGGGTCGCCGGCGTAGGCCGCTTCCATGTCCGTTTGGAGCACTTCGCGCAGGCGCGGCAGGCTCTCGAGAAATTCCAGCGTCAGGCTGTGCGCCGCCGTTCGCAGGCTTTTCTTCGGCAATTCCGGCGGCGGATTGTATTCCAGGCTCTTGTAAATTTCGTCTTCGAGCGCGCCGAGCACCGCATCGAGCAAGTCCGCCGTCACCACCCTGATTTCCGACGAATGGATCGGTTTATCGTCGAAGAAACCGGGAAACAACAGTCGCAACAAATCCTGCGTGATGCTCGTGATGGCATGGTTGGACGGCAGATTTTTGCCGTCCAGATGGTTGATGCCACCGACGCGCGCATACGACGCGACCAGTTCATTCGTAAGTTTTGTGACCATTTCCACAACGATGATTATCACGCAGCGAACCCCTCAAAGCAAGCAGGGCAAAGCTTCAAATTCCAAGCTTCAACATCCACTGAAACTTCAATCTTTAACATCCAAATGAAAAACTTCGCGTCGCAGGACAATGATGTTTGACGTTTGGCCCTTGGAATTTCTCTGGAGCTTGGATGTTGGCGCTTGGAATTTTCTTAATTCGTTTTGCCGAAAATGTTGCCGAGAAATTGCGGCTGCTTGGGAAGTTTTATCAAAACTTGATAATAGTCGTATGATTTTTTGTCCGGCCAGAGCCACAGGCTGCCGTCCGCAGCTAAGGTAATCACATTCCCCCAAGTTCCCGTAATCGCGACCCAGTCATTGTGGATGCCCAACCGCGTCGGCGGAGCATATACGGACTCAACTGCGGATTCATTTTTAAAATTCCATTGCCACAGCGAACCATCGGATTTTAGCGCCACCATCATGTGATAGCTGACCGCAACCGCCCGCCAGTCGTTTTCTTTCCCGACCTGCAAAATGCCGGTTCCCATCGTCTGGCTGCTTTTCTTGTCCCAATACCGGTTGAGCATCCACAAAGTTCCGTCGGCGCGCACAAAGGCAGTTGCCTGGTCGTCGGCACGCGATGCAGTTTGCGAAATAACCTCATCAAAATTTGTCGCCCGGCCCAGTTCATCTCGTCCGGTTTTCCAATCCACGTTCAAATGCCAGACACGGCCGTCCGTTCGTCGGGCGAAAATCCCGCCCAAAGTGAAAAGCTCCTGCCAGTCGGAATTGGTGCCGATTTGATACGGCCTGAAAGCGCGCAGCCCCGGCCAATGATGCAATTCGTTGGTGACGGAACCCCAACGCCAGAGCGTGCCATCGTTTTTCAACAGCACGATGCTGGTGTGGGATTGCGCGAGTTGATGCCAGCTGGTCTCGCTGCCATATCGTTGCAACGTCCCCGCCGTCCATTTGTTTTGCGCCGGCTTTTCTGAAATCCAAAGCGACCCGTCCGGCTGGATGCCAACCGTCTCCATGAAATCAGAAGCATGAAAAGTTTTGCCAGAATCATTCCAGACAAAATACAAATGTTCCGTCGTCGCCACCACCCAGTTTGAACCGGCAATGAACTGTTGCGGCCCGGTGCTTTCCCGCAAAGGATGTGTCAGCATTTGCCATACAAACTTCCACCAGAATGAACCGTCATAGTAATCATAGGCCGAGTCACCCAAACCATCGAACCAGACGCGGCCATCGGGCAGTCGCACGAGTAAATTCCAGTATTGCACGACTTGCAAGGCTGGCGGATTGGCCAGAGACAATTTCGCCGCTCCGTGCGCCGGTTCTGCTGGTTCAAATATTTCCCACGCGCGGTTGAAAACCGCCGTGCTGCTGGCCACGACAAAAAACATCGCGCCCGCCACGACCAGCAGGTTGCGCCGCCACAAATGCCAGCCGTCGCGGAAATTTTTGAAGTTCAGATACGCCAGCAACAGCAAGGTGACCGCCAGCGTCGGCACAGCGATGATCAGCGACAGGATTGAACCCAGCGGCAGGGACTCAAAGAAGAAATTCCATCCTTTTGCAAGCGCCGGAACCATCAAGGCCGAGCCGTTGAATGTCGCCATGGCAAAGCCGATGGCTTGCAAAAAATTCTTGGCGAGACTCGAAGCAAAGAATCCGCCCAGCACCAGCCACGTGGCAATTCCCACGATGGCCAGCCGCATTTCGACCGGGCCAAATGCCCCGTTCTCGGCAAACGCATTATTCGCCCAGCCCATTTTTATTGCCGCCGTCTCCAACAGCACTGGCATCACGCCGCCGAGAAGTATGCCAAGAAACAAAGCAATAAACGCTTTGATGGCAAACTGAACCCGGCGTGTGACTGGAAGGCACAATTGTCCTTCGATCACGCCGAGCCGGCGCTCCTCGGCCACGGCCATTGCGCCGATGACTACCGGCAAAATCAGCCACAGCAGCCAAAAAATGGAAGTGACGACTTCGCCAACGGAATCTTTGGCAAAGTGGTGGTATTTTCGCAGGACAATGACGCCAATGTGCAGCGCCAGCAATCCGACCGCTCCCATCAAGCTGGCTTGCTGCAACTGAAATTCTTTTTTGAACAGCGCGAATATCGGTTTCCGGCTCCGCGCCGGGACGGCATTTTCCGAACGCGCTGCGAAATATTTCCATTCGGGCAGGGCAATGATTCCACCCGTCCAGCCGACGTCCTGCGCGCGGAAAAACAGCCAGCGCGCAAACAAAAATCCGCCAATCGAGTAAATTCCGAGAACAACGCACAGAACGGCGATGATAGCGTTGTCGGAATGGTTTTCACCAAGAAACGTGGCGGTGAAACCGGCCAGCACCGCCGGCACCAGCAGCGTAAGCCAGAACGCGCCCGCAATTTGCCGGAGCAACAGCGTCGTCCACAATCCGCCCGTGAACGCCGCGGTGGCAATCAGACAGATGCTGATGAAAAGATTGTAGGAAGATGCCGTGTCAGAGGCATCCACGTCTGAATTGATGAAGGCAATGCCGAAGGCCGCCAGCCAGACGAGGAAGACAATCATAAAGGCGACGGTAAGAACGGAAAGTTTTGTCTGCCAAATCCGCAATCGTTCCACTGGCTGGGCGAGCAGCAAAGAAAAAGTGTTGAGGCTGGTTTCGCGGCCAATTGTCGTCAGCGCCATGATCGTCAAACCGAAGAAAAGCAGGGACGCGACATAGAAATCATACGGTCGCGTAATCGCTTGAACCAGCGCCAGCAGCACAGCCACAATCCAGCTCGGCAGCAGCAGCCGGATTTCCTTTTTGAGAAGCGGGTTCATGCCCTGGCCTTTTTCAAAATGTCCGATGCCACAAAAATTTCCTCCAGCGACAGCGATTCGCAACGCAGTTCCTCAGGCGAGAGTGATTTGAGTTTTTCCAGCAACTGTTCGCTGTTGCCGTCAGCCAGGATTTCCAGTTCACGTCCGCTTTGCTTCACGTTCAGCGCGCCGGGCAAGTCGAGTTTGACCGGCGGCTGGGCGAACCGCGTGCGGATTTTGCGGAAACGGTCGCGCGCGGCGTCGGCTTCCATCGTCAGCAATTCGCGGCCCTGTTCGATGATGGTGAATTCGTCAATCAAGCCTTCGAACTCGGAAATCAGATGCGTGGAGACAAAAACCGTGCGGTGTTCGGGATCGCCGGATTGGTAGGCGCCGATGACGGTCTCAATGAATTCGCGGCGGACAATCGGGTCGAGGCCAGAGGTCGGTTCGTCGAGCACCAGCAGTTCTGGTTCGGGACAAATCGCGCCGATGAGCGCGAGTTGCGTCTTCTGGCCTCTCGATAGATTGCTGGCCTTCTGTTTCGGGTCGAGTCGAAAGCGCTTCAGTAAATCGTTTTCGATGTCACCGTTCCAGTGTTTGCGGAACGAGGCGAGATATTCCAGCGTGTCGCGCACGGTCATCCACGGATAAAACGCGACCAGGTCCGGCACGTAGGTGAGGCGCGATTTCACAGCCACTTCGTTGCGCTGCGGGTCGAGGCCAAACACGCGTGCGGTGCCGGAATTCGGACGGAGCAAATTCAGCAGGCACTTGATGGTGGTGGTTTTGCCGGCGCCGTTGCGACCGAAGAAGCCGTAACACCGTCCGGCGCGGACGTTTAACGTCAGGCCGTTGACGGCATCCAGCTTGCCGTAGCGGCGGTGGAGATTGTTAATTTCGATGACGGGGGAGTTCGTTTCCATGAATTGCCTTTCCGTTAATCGTTTCCTTTTGATTTGCGCTCGAAGTAATCGAGCCGTTCCTTGATTAGGGCCAGAAACTTTTCGCGGTTCACCTGCAGGTGATGCGCCATCACGACGGCTTCATCAATTTCGGTGAGCAAAAGCTTTTGGCGGACCTGCTTGGTGAACGGCGAGTTGTTTTCCTTCAAAAAACAGCCCTTGCCGGGGACGGTTTCGATGACGCCCTGGCTCTCCAGCTCCGTGTAAGCCTTGGCGATGGTGTTGCGGTTGACACGCAATTCCTCGGCGAGCGGGCGGATGGACGGCAGCAGGTCGCCGGGCCGCAACGAACCGGACGCCGCCGCATAACGGACTTGGTCCACCAGTTGGAGATACACCGGCTTGCCGGACTTGAAATCAACCTGAAAAATCATAGCTGTCGTTTGCTGTCATAGGACAATATGACAGTTGACAGCGAACGTCAAGAGGAATTTCAGGCGGGAAATCTGATTAACGGACAACCTGCAAAACCGCCTCGACGACGCGTTCGATGGTGATGCCATTCATGCAACGGAAATCAATGGGGCATTCGCGCAGGAAACACGGCGAGCAGGGCGCGTCGGATTTGAGCAGCCGATGGCACGGATCGCCCGGCAGACCCGGTCCGGTCAATTCCGGCGACGTGCTGCCAAACGGCACGACGACCGGCGTGCCCAGCGCGGCAGCCACGTGCATCGGGCCGGAGTCGTTGGTCAACAGGACGCGGCAAAACTTCAGGAGTGCCATCAATTCGCGGAGACTGGTTTTGCCGGCCAGATTTAGGAGATGGGAATTGGCAGATGGGAGTTGGGAAGCGATTTGATTCACAATTTCGACATCACCCCTCCCGCCAAACAAAATCCAGACGCAATTCGTTCGTTTCTGAATTTCGCGCGCGGCGGCGACGAATCGTTCGACCGGCCAACGTTTGGCCGGACCGTATTCCGCACCGGGATTCAGGCCGAAAATCGGGTTCGTGATTTTCTCCAACCCGAACTTTTCCCTCATGGTTTCAAACTCCCCCGGTGTGACGAACAATTGCGGCGCAATGGGTCCCGGATTCGCACCCAGCGCGGCGACGAGATGCAAATGCTCGTGGATTTGGTGAGCGGAGTTTGGCGTCTGGGGTCTGGCGTCTGGGGTCTCGGAAATTAGCATTCTGATTTCCGCCACGGAGCGTTTCCGCATTTTCATCGCGTCCGCGCGTGGCGCGACAGGTTGTGTCAGGAAAAAATTCCGCCACGGCCGCGCATGGCCGACCCGCTGAGGAATTCGGGCCCGCCAGGTTTCAATCGCCGAGCGCGGCGAGTTCGGCAACACCAGCGCCAGATCAAATTTTCCGGCGCGCAATTTTTTGCCGATAGTGAAAATGCCCTCGCCGGGAGCGAACGAAATCGTTTCGTTGATGGCCGGATGATTTGCCCACAAGTCGTGCAATTTTTCCGGCGTGAGCAGCGCGATGTGCGCATCGGGAAATTTTTCGCGCAACCGCGCCAGTGCGGGTGCGGTCATGACGGCATCACCCAGCCAGTTTGTCCCGCGAATCAGAATTCGCGGAGCAGAGGGCAGTTGGCAGATGGCAGTTGGGGCATTCATCCGACGGGGCTGGCGTTTTCGACTTTGGACTCCGGACTTTGGACTTTGGACGCATCCGGCTTCCACCGTTTGTGGACCCAGAACCAGTTCGCCGGGTCGCGGCGGACCGCAGTTTCGAATGTGCGGTTCACGTCGCGCATGATTTCTGCCGAGGGGCGGCGTTTGCCGTTTTCATGCGTCGGGATTTTTTCGCCGAGTTCCAGGCGCCATTTCGCCAGCGCGACGCGATAGCAAACACCGGTGTAAAGTTCGCAATGATAGCGCAATGCGAAAACCGCCGGCGCCAGCGTGGTCGAACAATCGTGGCCGAGGAACGGCCCGCGAAATCCATGGGTGCTTTGGTCGGTGAGAAATCCAAGGATGATCCCCCCCCGGTTCATCGCGGCGCGCAAGAGCGGGCCATCGGTGCGGCGCTCAAAAAAAAGACAGCCGGAACACTCGCGCACTTGCTGCAGCAGGCGGTTGAATGCCGGGTGTTTCAGCGCCCGGTAGGTGGTGGCACCTTGGTAGTCCGGGCGAAATTGTCCGAGCCGCGCGTAAAGTTCAAAATTCCCAAAGTGGCCGATGGCGATGACGACGTTGGGGAGCGGCTGACCGGCATTTTTTTCGGGCAGACGCTCGGTACCGACAAATTCAACGTGCGGGCGCAGGGCCTCGAAATTCATCGCGGCGATTTTGACGGCGCAGGCGAAATTTTCCCCGATGCGCCGGAAGTTTTCCCGGGCGAGGGCGCGGATTTCCCCCGGCGATTTTTCATGGCCAAAGCACATGGTCAGATTTTTCAACACTACGCGCCGGTGCCGCGCGTCGAGCCAATAGGCCAGCCCGCCGCCCGCGCGACCGAGGCGCGCGACGAAGGTGAGCGGCAGCGCTTGAATCACCGCCACGAGCGCGCGGGCGAACCAGTAAATCGGCGTGTCCATTTTCAACGGAAGCAGATTTTACGGACGCAGTCCTGAAAGTCGTTCGCGCCGCTGACGATCTGGATTTCGACGCGCATGAAATAAATCGGCAGGTCGCGACGGTCTAGTTTGGGAAATCGCACGGCGTCCTTTTGTGTGGTGATGATGGTGTCGGCCTGGCGCTTCTTGCCGCGGTTGATGACGTTGAGGATTTCCTGCTGTGTGAAGCGGTGATGATCGGCGAAGCGCTTGGAATAAACCAGTTCTGCGCCGAGTTTCACGAGGCTATGCTCGAAACTTTCCGGCTGCGCGATGCCGCTGAGCGACACGACTTTGCGACCGCGCAGAAAATTCAGTTCGCGCTGTTCGCCGGTGAACACGTCTTCGAGGTAAAGCGGATGATGGACACATTCGATGATGGCCGCCTCGGGGTTCAGCCGGGCAATCCGCTGGCGGAGTTCGGCGGTCTGGCCATCGCTCTTGGTGATGAAAATCGTATGGGCGCGCGCGAGGTGGGACGGCGGCTCGCGCAACGTGCCGCGCGGGAGCAGATGCTCGTTGCCGAACGGCTGCTGGCGGTCGATGAGCACGACGTCATGACGCCGCCCGCGCAAATCCCAATACTGAAAACCGTCGTCGAGCAGCAGCGTGTCGCAACCAAATTTTTCAATCGCGTAAAGCCCGCTCTTGACACGGTTCTTGTCCACCAGCACAACGACGTCCTTGAGATTCGACGCGAGCATGTAAGGTTCGTCGCCGGCCATCTCGGAATCGAGCAAAAGTGATTTACCGTCGGAGACGACGCGCGGTGGCGTCTGGTCTTCGCGCAGGAGGATTTTGTTCAGCAGCAACTGGTGGATGGGCGTTGGTTTGGAACGGTAGCCGCGCGAAAGAATGGCGACGTTGCGGCCGGCGTCGCGGAGTTCGCGCGCGAATTTTTCCACGACCGGCGTTTTGCCCGTGCCGCCGACGGTGAGATTACCGATGGCGATGACCTGCACGCCGAGCGTTTTGTCGCGGAGGATGCGGACATTGTAAAGCCAATGGCGCATCTTGACGCCCACTTGAAACAGTTTGGAGCTGCCGAATAAAAGCGCACGCATCACCGCCGCCTTCGTGTCGCGGCGTTCGCCGGAAATGACTTCCAGGGCGAAGGTTTCGAGGCTTTCGATCCAGACCCGGAATTGTTCGCGCATCGCGCTTCAATGTGCCAAGCGCATTGGGTCGCGGCAAGACGAAGTGGTAATTCCATCTTAATCGTAATCCTGCTCGTAATCGTCGGCGCTTAAAACAGATTAAGATTACGATGATGATTAAGATTAAGATTTTTTAGAGACCCATGCGCGCAAGTTCGTTTTGCAAGGCGACCTGAAATTGTTGCACGTCGGCAGCGGACGGTTTGTAACCTGGTTGCTTGGGCACAACGCTGAGCCGACCCGTTTGGTCGAGATGCCAATCCGCCGACTGGCCGTCGCTGAAGGTGACCTTGCCGCTGACAATCGCGCCCGGCCGCGCCAGTTGATCCACCGTCACCGAAACCCCGCCGGCGGCTTTGGCTGCCGGCGCCGTCACCGGTTTTTCCGCGGCCGGTTTGGCCGCATCGGCAGCCGGCACGGCGACTTTGGGCGGCTCCGGGTCTTTCGGCGTCAGCTTCAAATCATCCACCAGCAGCCGCACCTCCATGTAAGTGAGCTTCAGGTTAAGTTCCGAAGCGAGCCGGGTTTGAATTTCCGACAGTTTCGCCCCGGCCGCAATCCATGCGGCGACTTTTTGGCGTTGGGTTTCGTCCAGATTCATGCCACCAGTTTAACTATGCGCCCTTGGTAATCCAGTCGTAACCTTTGGCTTCGAGTTCGAGCGCCAGTTGCTTGTCACCGGATTTCACGATGCGGCCGTCGTAGAGCACGTGGACGAAATCGGGAATGATGAAATTCAACAACCGCTGATAATGGGTGATGACCAGTTGCGCGCTGTCGGGCCGCTTGAGTTTGTTGACGCCGCCGGCGACGATGCGCAGCGCGTCAATGTCGAGGCCGGAATCCGTTTCATCGAGGATGGCGAGTTTGGGCTCGAGCACGGCCATCTGGAAGATTTCGTTGCGCTTTTTTTCGCCGCCGGAAAACCCTTCGTTCACCGAGCGCTTGAGCAGGTCCTCGTTCAACTCCAGCAGCTTGATCTTGTCCTTCACGAGGCTGATGAATTCCATCGCGTCCAATTCCGACTGGCCTTTTGATTTACGAACTTCATTCAGCGCGGCCTTGAGAAAATAGGTGCTGTTCACGCCGGGAATTTCGACCGGATATTGGAACGCGAGAAACAAACCTTCGCGGGCGCGTTCCTCGGGATCAAGTTCCAGCAAATCCTTGCCGTTGTAAATGACCCCGCCGCCGGTCACGTCGTAACCATCGCGCCCCGCCAGCACGGCGGCCAGCGTGCTCTTGCCGGAGCCGTTCGGGCCCATGACGGCGTGGACTTCACCCGCGTTGATGGTCAGGTTGATGCCCTTTAGAATTTGTTTGCCCTCAACGCCCGCGCTGAGGTTTTTGATTTCGAGAATCGGTTGTTTGCTCATTATAAAATCGGTCTTGGATTCGTTCACGTCCTCATCCTCGAAACGGCACGAATCGAGGACGAGAACGACGACGAGGAGGAGATATTACCCCACACTGCC
>JBEKJN010000036.1:0-15773 GCA_050011235.1 Verrucomicrobiota bacterium
GAGCACAGCACCGGACGCCGCATTTGGGTTGGCGTCAAACTTCGCGCCAAACGCAGCAAGTGACGCGATTTTCGCAACGCAATGAGCGTAGCACAGAATCCTTAACTGGTTAAGGGGTTCGGCTTCTACTCCGTTTCAATGATTGCTATGTAATTTGAGGATGCAGACCCGTTGAATGGAAATCGGCAGAAACATGGCGCGTTTTGCGGCGGCAACGGCAACAACATGGTAAACATTTTGGCCACTCTTTACAGGCGGCTTGAGAACTCATTTTGCCGCCCGAATCAGCCTTGCGCGCCGGTGCAAAATTCTCGCCGGTAACGCACCAAATCCCTCACGTCATTTTGTGTAAAGATTACACAGTGCGCCCGTCCTGCTCCGGGTAGAATCATCAATTGCGATGAATAGGAGATCGGACGTATGAACAGTGAAAAAGATTTCTCGCGCGCCAATCCGCCGCGCACGATTGCCGCGCCGTCCCGCGCCGCACAGTTTATCACCGAACGGGATGGCAATTTGCCGGTATGGGTGCGAGCGCCAAAACGCGGGCATGAGTTTTATTCCGGGTGCTCGCGCCCGAAACTTTACGAATGGGCGGCAAAAGGTTTTATCCGCTCCGTGTCCATCCGTGAACCGGGCCGCGTCAAGGGCGTCCGGCTTTTCCATCTCGCCAGTATCTTCGCGTTCATCGAGCGATGCGAAGCCAGTGCCGAAAATCATGCTGCCCGCGAGCCTACGCGCCCGCCCGCTGCGCTGGAAACACGGGATTGAAATCTTCACCGCCACAAAGAAACAAAACGCCTTAAATCGAATCCTGACATCCGCAAACATCCGTGGACTTTTTAGCACTAGGCTTTAGCACTGGCCAGTTTTTGAAACTCTAAAAACTCACAGAAGCATTGAATATATTGCCTTTTATGATGAGTGGCGACCCTACCGGGAATCGAACCCGGGCTACCACCGTGAAAGGGTGGTGTCCTAACCGCTAGACCATAGGGTCGTCGAAAGGCGCAGCAATATAATCGCCGTTGCCGCCCTGTCACGACAATTTCATTGTAGCGGCGCTCTGTGAGCGTCGCCATTTTTTTGCGGCGGTCGCAGACCGCCGCTACAGCATTCAAATTCCCGTTTGCTTCGCTGTGTTTTTTGCCCTAGGCTCCGTTGAATAGCGCATGAAAGTTTTCATTGATGGAAAATACTACGACGAACGCGACGCGAAGATTTCGGTCTTCGACCACGGCCTGCTTTACGGCGACGGAGTTTTCGAGGGCATCCGCGCCTACAACCGCCGCGTGTTCAAGCTCAAGGAACACATTGACCGGTTGTTTTGTTCCGCGAAAGCCATCCTGCTCGAAATCCCGATGTCACACGCGGAAATCATGGACGCGGTCGTCGTGGCCTGCCGGGAAAACAAACTCCGGAACGGCTACGTCCGGCTCGTGGTGACACGCGGCGTGGGCACGCTGGGTTTGAACCCGCGAAGCTGCAGGCGCCCGTCGGTCATCATCATCGCCGACAAAATCCAGCTTTATCCACCGGAATTTTACAAGCGCGGTTTGGACATCATCACCGTACCGACGACGCGCAATTTGCACAGCGCGCTCAATCCGGCCATCAAGTCGCTGAATTATCTCAACAACATCCTCGCCAAAATGGAGGCGAACAATGCCCACGTCGAGGAGGCGGTGATGCTGAACGCGGAGGGTTTCGTGGCCGAATGCACCGGCGACAATCTGTTCATCGTGAAAAACGGCGAACTGCTGACACCGCCGCTGTCGGCGGGGGCGCTTTATGGCATCACGCGGCAGACGGTGATTGAACTGGCCGGGGAAGCAGTCTTGAAGGTGACCGAGCCGAACCTGACGCGCTACGATTTGTTCAACGCGGACGAATGTTTTCTGACCGGCACGGGCGCGGAAATCGTGCCGGTGGTGAAGATTGACGGTCGTGTCATCGGTGCAGGCAAGCCGGGGCCAATCACGCGCAAGCTGGTGACAGCTTACCACGCCTTGACGAAAGCCTCCGGTGAGCCGATATACAAATAGAACATGAAAAAACTCCTGATGACTTTGACGGTTTGTTTGGTGGCGGTTGTTGCGATGGCTGCTGATTCGGCAAAGCCTCCGGTTTTTCAAATGCGTTTGGTGGTTAAAACCCCATCTGCCGACTCCGAGCAACTGATCTGCCAGAGAACGAACAAAGAGACCGGCCAGATTTCCACGGAGAAGCTGGACGTGCAGAAAAAAGTTTTGCTCGACCAGACGGCGCTGAAGTCGGCTGTCGTTTCAACCAGCGGGCACGGTTACTCGCAAATTGATTTTTCACTCACTCCCGACGGAAAGGAGCGGTTTGCAGAAATCACGCGCCAGAACATCGGGAGGCGGCTGGCAATTGTCATTGACGGCCAACTCATAACCGCACCGACCATCCAATCAGAGATTCCCAGCGGTGAAGGCCAAATTACCGGCAGCTTCACCGAACAGGAAGCGAGGGATTTGGCCGCCAAAATCAACAAGGCCATCGCCAGGTGATTTT
Organism: Verrucomicrobiota bacterium; assembly: GCA_050011235.1. GTDB lineage: Bacteria > Verrucomicrobiota > Verrucomicrobiia > Limisphaerales > UBA11358 > UBA11358. The sequence goes on from JBEKJN010000036.1 coordinate 2,536, forward strand.
ATGAAGTGCTGCGTCTGCAAAGAAAAAACGGCAACGGTGCATCTGACCCAAATCGTAGGTGACAAGATGCAGAAGATGGATTTGTGCGAGGATTGCGCCAAAGCCAAAGGCATCAATGACCCGACCGGTTTTGGCCTGGCGGATTTGGATTTGGTGCTCGGCCTGGGCGCGTCGCAGCAAATCGAACAGTCGGCGGGCGGCGTGGAGTTGAAATGTCCGCGGTGCGGATTCACCCAGGCGGATTTCAAAAAGTCGGGCCGGCTCGGCTGCCCGGAGTGTTATCAGACTTTTGCGGAAGGCTTGGGCGGCCTGCTCAAGACAATGCACAAGGGCACACGGCACGCCGGCAAGGCGCCGGAGGCGTTGCGCCAGTCACGCGATTTGTCCGACCGCCTGAAAACGTTGCAGAATAAACTGGCCAAGGCCATCAAGGACGAACATTTCGAGCAGGCGGCGGCCTTGCGCGATGAAATCAAAGCCATGGGCGATTCGGCCGCAACCGCCAAACCGGCGAAATGAAAACAGCGCATTTTTCTTAATCGTAATCGTCATCCTAATCTTAATCCATTTTGTCCGACGATTATGATTAAGAGCAGGATTAAGATTAGGACGGAAAACCAAAATGAAGGACATCCACGCATTTCTTTCTCTGCCCGCCGAAATGGCGCGGCGCCACGGCCCGCACGATCGCATCGTCATGTCCAGCCGCGTCCGGCTGGCGCGCAATTTGAGGGACGCCGTGTTTCCCGGCTGGGCGAAAAAGCCGGAGCGCGTGCGCGTGCTGGAATTGATCCGTCCGGCGATTGAAAGCCTGCCGGAAATGAAGGACGCCTTTTCCGAGGCGATGGACAATCTGGGCGCGCTGGACAAACAGATGCTGGTCGAGCGGCATCTCATCAGCCGCGAGCACGCCGCCAAAAGTGCCGGCAGCGGATTGATCTTCAGCCGCGACGAAACGTTCTGCGTGATGATCAATGAGGAGGACCATCTGCGGATGCAGGCGCTGCGTCCCGGACTGCAACTGCGCCAGGTGTGGAACGCGATTGACCATCTGGATTCCGAACTGGAGAAAAAACTCGATTACGCCTTCGACAACGAGCTCGGTTATTTGACAGCGTGCCCGACGAATCTCGGCACCGCCATCCGTGTCAGCGCGATGCTGCATCTGCCCGGACTCGTTTTGACCGAGCAAATCAATCCCATCATTCAATCGGTCAACAAACTCGGTCTCGCCGTGCGCGGACTTTACGGCGAGGGCACCGAGGCGCTCGGCAACGTTTTCCAGGTGTCGAACCAGATGACCTTGGGAGAAAGTGAAGCGGCGATTGTCGAGCGGCTGGAAAAGGTTTTGTCCCAAATCATCGAGCACGAGGAAAACGCGCGCCAGACGCTTTTGGAGAAAAAGCCGAAGATGGTCTATAACCACATCGGTCGCGCCTATGGCATCCTGGCGAACGCGCACAGCATTTCGTCGAAGGAAACGATGAACCTGCTGTCGCTCCTGCGGCTGGGGGTGGACATGGAATTGTTTCCGGACGCGGAGCGCTCGTTCGTGGATGAATTGTTTCTGACGACGCAGCCGGCGCATTTGCAAAAGCAGATTTCGGACAAACTGTCCGCCGAGGAACGCGATCTAATCCGCGCCGACATGTTGCGGGACCGTTTGAAAAACGTGAGCCGGCCGGTTGCCAAACCGCGCGGCGAAGGGCCGCGGCCGGACAAAACCTCCGCCGTATAGCGACAGGCCTCATTTTACGGTGGTTAGCGGTTGTCCTGATTTTTGCGGCATCCATTCTGCTTTCTTCTCCGAACAGTGCTGGACAATTCGGGCAAAGCATAGCACTTTACGAGGAGCAATATGAGCGACGAAAGCATGAGCAATTTCACGCCGCGCGCGCAGCAGGTGCTGGCACTGGCGCGCAAGGAAGCCGACCGGTTCAATCACAACGTGATCGGCACCGAACACCTTTTGCTCGGCCTCATCAAGCTGGGGCAGGGCGTGGCGGTTAATGTACTCCAAAAAATGGGTCTCGACCTGGAAACCGTCCGGCTGGCCGTCGAGAAAGCCGTCGGCACCGGCCCTGACCAGAAGATGATCGGGAACATTCCCTACACGCCACGCGTGAAGAAGGTCCTTGATCTGGCGAAGCGCGAGGCCAAAAACCTGAATCATACTTACATCGGCACCGAGCACATCCTGCTCGGGCTGTTGCGCGAAGGCGATGGCGTGGCGGCGCGCATCTTGCGGGAGCTTGACGTGGACATCGAGCAGACGCGCCAGGAGGTTTTGCGGGAACTGGATCCGAACTTCAATGCCCAGGAGGAGCAGGGCGAACCGGCCGAGAAGCTCGCCGACAAAAAGGGTGAGATCAAAACGCCCGCGCTCAAGGCTTTTGGCCGCAACCTCACGGAACTGGCGCGCAAAGGCGAATTGGACCCGGTCATCGGCCGCAAGAACGAGATTGAGCGGGTGATCCAGATTTTGTGCCGCCGCACGAAGAACAATCCCGTGCTGCTCGGCGAAGCGGGCGTTGGCAAGACCGCCATCGTCGAGGGTCTGGCGCAGGAAATCGTCAAGGGCAACGTGCCTGAACTGCTCCGCGACAAGCGCGTGATCACGCTCGACCTCGCGCTCATGGTTGCCGGCACGAAATATCGCGGCCAGTTTGAGGAACGCATCAAGGCCGTGATGGACGAAATCCGCCGCGCCAAAAACGTCATTCTGTTCATTGACGAGTTGCACACGATTGTCGGCGCCGGTTCCGCCGAAGGCACGATGGACGCTTCGAACATCATCAAGCCCGCGCTCAGCCGCGGCGAAATGCAATGTGTTGGCGCCACCACGCTCAACGAGTATCGCAAATACATCGAGAAGGACGCCGCGCTCGAACGCCGTTTCCAATCCGTCAAGGTGGAGGCGCCTTCAACTGACGAAGCCATCCAGATTTTGAAGGGGCTTAGCCACAAATACGAGGAGCACCACAAGGCGGAGTTCACGGAAAAGGCCATCGTGGCCGCAGTCAAACTTTCCGACCGTTACATCACCGACCGGTTTTTGCCGGACAAGGCGATTGACGTGATGGACGAGGCCGGTTCGCGCGCCCGCATCGGCACGATGACGCGGCCGCCCGAGGTCAAGGCGATGGAAGCCGAGATCGAGGAAATCAAGGGCAAGAAGGAACGCGCCATCAAGAACCAGGATTTTGAAGGCGCGGCCCAAATGCGCGACCAGGAAAAACAGGCAAAGGAAAAGCTTGAAACGCTGTTGCGCGACTGGCGCGCCAAAGGCGAGGAAAAACGCATCGTCGTGGACGAGGGAGATATATTACACGTCGTTTCCAAATGGACGGGCATTCCCCTTCAGCGCATGGGGCAGGGCGAGATGCAGCGTTTGCTGATGGTGGAAAACGAAATGGAAAAAGTCGTCATCGGCCAGCACGAGGCCGTTACGGCGATTTGCAAGGCGCTCCGCCGATCGCGCGCGGATTTGAAGGACCCGCGCCGGCCCATCGGCACGTTTTTGCTGCTTGGCCCGACGGGCGTGGGCAAGACGCTGCTGGCCAAGACGCTGGCCGAGGAGATGTTTGGCGACTCGAAGTCGCTCGTTCACCTCGACATGAGCGAATACATGGAAAAGTTCAATGTCTCGCGGCTGATTGGCTCGCCGCCTGGTTACGTCGGTTACGAGGAAGGCGGCCAACTCACCGAAAAGGTGCGCCGCAATCCGTATTCCGTCGTGTTGTTCGACGAAGTCGAGAAGGCACACCCGGACGTGTGGAACATGCTGTTGCAGATTCTCGAGGAAGGCAAGTTGACCGACAATGTGGGTCGCGTGGTGAATTTCCGCAACACCATCGTTTTGATGACCTCGAATGTCGGCTCAGACATCATCAAACGCCAGTCCACGCTTGGTTTCTCGCCCATCAGCGACGAGGCCAGCTACGAAAAAATGCGCGAACGGATTCTGGACGAGGCCAAAAAGACGTTCCGGCCGGAATTCCTTAACCGGCTCGACGACATGATTGTGTTCCGCTCGTTCACAAAGCCCGACCTCATCCAGATCCTGGATTTGGAGGTCAACAAGGTCTTGGAGCGGTTGCGGCACAAAAACCTCAGGCTCGAACTGGACGCGAAGGCGAAGGATTTTCTCGTGGAGAAGGGCTACGACCCGCAATACGGCGCGCGTCCGATGCGCCGGTCCGTGGAGCGTTTCCTCGAAGACCCGCTGGCCGAGGAAATTCTAAAGGGCAACCTGCACGAAGGCGAGCCGATTACGGTCACTGCCGAAAACGACAAGCTGGTGTTCAACCAGACCGCCGCCGCCGCCGGCGCGCTGTCGAGCTAAGGTTGATGAAAATTCTCAAGCCGCGTTTGTTGGGGCGCGGCCTTTTGTTTTTGGAACTTCTGCTTTCCATTTCCACTAGGAATTTTTAGGCTTGGCGCAATGAAAGGGATCATTCTGGCGGGGGGTGCCGGTTCGCGGCTGTATCCGCTCACGCTGGTCGCGAGCAAACAGCTCCAGCCGGTCTATGACAAGCCGATGGTGTATTACCCGCTCACGACGCTCATCGAGGGCGGCATCCGCGAGCTTTGCCTCATTTCCACGCCGCAGGACTTGCCGCGCTTCCGCCAGTTGCTTGGCGACGGCAGCCGGTTCGGTCTGTCCATTGAATACCGCGAGCAACCCAAGCCCGAAGGCATCGCGCAGGCCTTTCTCATCGCGGAAACGTTCATCGGCAAGGACGCCGTCACGTTGATTCTCGGCGACAACATTTTTTATGGCGGCGATTCATTTCACCGCGCATTCACGGAATTCAAGGGCGGCGCGACCATTTTCGGTTATCATGTCAACGACCCGAAACGCTACGGCGTGGTTGAGTTCGACGCCGAAGGCCGGGCGATTTCAATCGAGGAAAAACCGAAACAGCCGAAAAGTGATTATGCCGTGCCCGGTTTTTACATTTTCGACAACCACGTCGTGGCCATCGCAAAATCGTTGAAACCCTCGGTGCGCGGCGAGTTGGAAATCACGGACTTGAATTTGGAGTATCTGCGCCGCGGCCAGTTGCGCGTGCAACGGCTCAGCCGCGGTGTCACCTGGCTGGATGCAGGCACGAGCAGCAGTTTGCACGAAGCTTCGGCCTACGTGCAGACGATTGAAAGACGCGCCGGCGTCAAAATCGGCTGTCCGGAGGAGGTGGCTTATTGCCGTGGATTTTTGAAACTCGACGAGCTGGAAAAGCTCACGAACAAAATGCCGAAATGCGAGTACCGCGATTATCTAAGCGAAGTCGTGGCGGAAGCAAAACGGCTCAAAACCCAGAAATGATTCTCCTCCTCGGCGCATCGGGTTACGTCGGCCAGGCGTTCGCGCGCGAACTCCAACGCCGCAAGCTGCCTTTCACGCCGCTCTCGCGGAAGGAAACGGATTACACGCGCTTTGACGCGCTGTGGAATTTTCTCAAGGCCAGGAAGCCCGAGTTCGTCATCAACGCCGCCGGTTACACGGGCAAACCGAACGTGGACGCCTGCGAACTCGCCAAGGCCGACACGTTGGCCGGAAACACCTTGTTGCCGCAAACCATCGCTCATGCCTGCGCGGCGGCGCAGATTCCGTGGGGACACGTCTCGTCCGGCTGCATTTTTACCGGGGCCAAAGTGACGGTGAACGGCCGGACGCGCGCCGAAAAAGACCTTATGCGGCCGGATTCGCACGAACTGGTGGACAAAACGCCGTCGGCCATTCACGGTTTCACGGAAACCGACGCGCCGAATTTTTCGTTTCGCGACCCGCCGTGCAGTTTTTACAGCGGCACCAAGGCACTGGGCGAGGAAGCCATCGCCGGCATCGGCCAAAGCTATCTCTGGCGTTTGCGGATTCCGTTCGACGAATTCGACAGCGCACGCAACTACCTTGGCAAAATACAACGTTACCCGAAGGTTTATGACAACGTGAACTCCATTTCGCATCGCGCGGATTTTGTGAAGGCGTGCCTCGATTTGTGGGAGCGCCGCGCGCCGTTCGGCATTTACAACGTGACCAATCCCGGATTCGTCACCACGCGGCACGTCGTCGGAATGATTCAAAAAATCCTCAAGCCGGCGAAACGATTCGAGTTTTGGGCGAACGACGAGGAATTTTATCGCCTCGCCGTCAAAACGCCCCGCTCGAATTGCGTGCTGGACGTTTCCAAGTTACTGTCCACCGGTGTAAAGATGCGCCCGGTTGAGGAAGCGATTGAAGATTCATTGAAGAATTGGAAACCGGAATGAGAATTTACGATTTACGATTTACGATTTACGATTTGACTGCTGAAGACGCGCTTTTTTGTCAAATCGTCGCGTCAATCATCAATCATCAATCATAAATCAAAAATGAATTTGTTGGTCACCGGCGGCGCGGGTTTCATCGGCTCGAACGTGATTCATCACGTCATTGACCGGCCGGAAGTGACGCGGCTGGTAAACCTCGATTGCCTCACCTATGCGGGACACCCGGAAAATTTGGAAAAAGTTTCCCGGCACCCAAAATATGTTTTTGAGCAGGTGGACTTGTGCGAAAAGGCTGACGTCCTGCGCGTCGTTGAGAAACACGCCATCACCCACGTCATGCACCTCGCGGCGGAATCGCACGTGGACCGCTCCATCACCGGGCCGGGCGATTTCATTCACACAAACGTCGTTGGCACGTTCAATTTGCTCGAAGCCTGCCGCGCCTGCTGGCTCGCAAAACCCAAAACGCCAGACGCCAGACGCCAGACCCGATTTCATCACGTCTCGACCGACGAAGTTTATGGTTCTCTCGGCGCCACCGGCTTTTTCACCGAGACAACGCCTTACGCGCCGAACTCGCCGTATTCCGCCAGCAAGGCCGCCAGCGACATGCTCGTGCGCGCCTATCATCACACTTACGGTTTGCCGACCGTCATCACGAATTGCTCGAACAATTACGGCCCTTATCAATTCCCCGAAAAGCTCATTCCGGTTGCCGTCCAAAGCATCCTGGCGCGCAAACCGGTTCCGGTCTATGGCGACGGCATGAACGTGCGCGACTGGCTTTACGTGCGCGATCACGCGGAGGCGTTGTGGCTGGCGTTGACGCGCGGGCGCGACGGCGAGACTTACAACATTGGCGGCCAAAACGAGTGGCCGAACCTGCGCATCGTCGAGTTGATTTGCGACACCGTTGATCAGCTCGCGCCCAAACTGGGCGGCCATTCGCGCAAACTCATCACGTTTGTGAAAGATCGCCCCGGCCATGACCGTCGTTACGCGATTGACGCCACCAAAATCAAAAACGAACTTGGCTGGACGCCCGCGCACAAATTTGAAGACGGCATCCGCGAAACGATTCGCTGGTATCTCGACAACCAGGCATGGGTCAAGGCCGTGTTGAAAAAGTCTGCTTGAACGTCCGGTCGTTCGGCGTTTCCAAATGTCAGTTGAATCAAGCGCTCGCCGCACTTTACGAAACGACTCTTTCAGGCGAGAATTGATGCGTGAACATTCGCTTGCGCTTTGCGGCGGGCCTGGGTGTCTTGTTCGTTTCCGCCGCCGAACTTTTCGCGGGCGGCAGCGGGTTGAACGTCGTCGTGGTCGTCAACCAGAACAGCACGAACTCGATCCAGCTCGGCAATTACTACTGCGAACGGCGCTGCGTGCCGCCGCAAAATCTTTTGCGCATCAACTGGACCGGCGGCAACGTCACCTGGACCCGGTCGGATTTTGAAACCAACCTGCTCAATCCGCTGGTGGCCATGCTTTCGAGCCGTGGCCTCACTAATCAGGTGGATTATGTCGTCCTGTCCATGGACATTCCCTATCAGGTTACGGACACCAATGGAGTGAATTCGACGACCGCCGCGTTGTTTTACGGCTTCAAGACGGATGATTGCACCGGTAATTGTCCGGAAGGGATTCCCGGCTGCAATTTGCCCGCTGCCAGCTCCAACGCTTATGCCGGCAGCGAGGGCATCTTTCGCCAGACGCCGCCAATTGCTCCCGGCAGCAACTCCTGGCTGGTGACCATGCTCACGTCCAGCAATCTCGCGCAGGCGGAGGCGATCATTGATCACGGTGTGTCCAGCGACGGCACATTTCCCGCGCAAACGGTCTGGCTGGCCAAGAGCAGTGACCTGGCCCGTAACGTCCGGTATCAAGAATTTGACAACGCGATTTTCGACGCGCGCGTGACCGGCGATTTTTCCATCTTGCGGACAAATTCGGATTCGCCCTACGGTTTGACGAACCTGTTGGGTTACCAGACCGGCCTTTACCAGTTTAACATCCTGTCAAACGCGTTCGTGCCGGGCGCCATGGCGGACAGTTTAACGTCGTATGGCGGGGTTCTCTACACTCCGAACGATCACACGACGTTGCTGGTATTCCTGAACGCCGGCGCCTGCGGCAGTTACGGCACGGTAGTCGAGCCGTGTGCCTACCTGGAAAAATTTCCGTCGCCGGAGGATTATTTCTATCAGGCGCGCGGTTTCAGCCTGGCGGAGTGTTATTACCTGAGCCTCGCCAATCCTTATCAGGGCTTGATCGTGGGTGAGCCGCTGGCCGCGCCATTTGCAAAACCGGGCGCGGGAACATGGAACAACCTGCCCGCGGGCGCGACACTCGCCGGGACGACCAATCTCTCATTTCAATTTGCCGCGAGCGACGCCCGGCGGCCACTGCAACAGGTGGATTTGTTCCTTGACGGCTTGTGGCTGCAGACCGTGACCAACCTTCCACCCGCCGTGGGCAACCAGCTTTACGTGACCATCAATGGTTGCACTACAAACTACCTCGTTCCAAGTAACGCGACGATTGCCTCGGTTGCATCCGGGCTGGCTGACGTTCTCAACCAGGCCGCCTACGTTCTACAGTCGAAGGCGCAAGCCGTTGCCTACGGCGACCGCATCGGTTTGCAATTCACCGACATCAACACGCCCGGGGCGCAAATTCCGGTAAATGTCAGCACCACCATCGGTTCGGCCTCCGGACTGACCACTTTTGTCGCTGCCAGCCTGACCAATTTTCTCGATAGCGTGGCCTATGGCTTCTGCAATTTTGTCATCACGAACGCTCCGCAGACAAATGATTATCTTCAAATCACCGTCACCAAAACCAACGGCACAGAGGTGACCTTGAGCGTAACGAATCCACCGGGGAACACCAGCACGCCGTTCCTGATTCAGTCGTTCATTAGCGCGATCAACACCAACATCAGTTTGATGGCCGCCGACGGTTTGGTCGCTGAGGATTTTATTGACTATACGGTTTATCAAAATCCACCCGTCAACGGCGGCGAGTTCAACCTGTACGCGCAAACCGCCGGGTGGCCGGCTTCGCAGATTCAGGTGGCCTTCAGCGGTTCGGCCGACCTGATTATTTCTCCCAGTGGCACCCAGGCGTTGAATCAAAACGTCAGTGACCTTCAACCGCGCAACCATCTCTACCTCACGGCTGGCGTCACCAATCTTTCCCTCACGTTTCCCCTGGACACCACGGCGCTGGCCGACGGCAGCCATGAACTTACGGCGGTGGTCTATGAAGGCAGCCACGTGCGCACACAAACGCGCGCCACGCAGAACGTGCGTATCCAGAACACGCCGCTGGGTGCCACGTTCACCACGCTGGCCGGCGCTTCCAACACGGTCCTGAATTTCACGTTGCTGTTTTCCGTCGCCGCCAACACCAACACGATTTCCAGCATCGAACTCTTCAGCACGGGCGGTTCACAGGGGGTCGTCTCCAACCTGTCCTCCGCCACTTTTGCAGTCGCCGCCACGAATCTGGGAGCCGGCTTGCATCCGTTCTACGCCGTAATCACGCGCAGTGACGGCAAATCATATCGCACTGAGACGCAGTGGATTCGCATCGGCGCTTCCGAAGCGCCGTTTTCGCTGACGATGACCGCGCCCCCGCCGACCATTTTCTGGCTGGCCACCGCCGGGCAGCTTTATCAAGTGCTGGACGCGACGAACCTCACCGATACATTTCAATTGCGTGACGCCATCACGCCGTCGAACTCCGCCGGTCTCTGGATTGAAACCATTACGGGCGCGCCACAGCAATTTTACCGTGTTTATGCGCCGCAATGAACGTTTTACCAAACACGCTTTTCCAAGAGTCCATGGAATTGCTGGTGATAGTGGCACAGGCCTCCGGCCTGTGTGTTTTTGAATTTCACAGACGGAGACGCCTGTGCTACGTTTGAAGCTGTCCGGGTGATGTCAAAAATGCGTTCTATATTTTGTCTGTTGCTCGCCGCGTTTTGCTTGAGCGCGCGCGCAGCGGACACCAATTCACTCGTCTGGCACAAGGCCGCCGACCGCGTGGACGCCGACCTCCACGGCGAACCGCTCTGGCCGCTGCTGGAAACCATCGCGCGGGAAACCGGCTGGCGCATTTATGTCGAACCGGGCACGACGCGCAATGCGTCCGCAAAATTCAAAGACCTGCCGTCCGGTGACGCGTTGCGGATGCTGCTCGGCGATTTGAATTTCGCAATCGTGCCGCGGACGAATGCCGCGTCGCAACTTTATGTCTTTCGCACCGTGATGCAAAACGCCACACGACTGGTGCGTGCGACGAACGCACCGGCCAAACACGTTCCCAACGAACTGCTCCTGAAACTCAAGCCGGGCGTGAACATTGACGACCTCGCCAAATTGCTTGGCGCGAAAGTGGTTGGCCGGATGGACAAGCTGGGCATTTACCGTTTGCAATTTGGTGACGCCACCGCCACTGACGTCGCACTGGGCAAGCTTCAAAACAACAGCGACGTGGCCGAGGTGGATTACAATTATTATTTCGACCCGCCGCCCTCCGCGCAGCCGCTGGCGAACGCGTCGGTGCCGCCGCTTTCACTGCAACTCAACCCCCCGGGCGATTCCGGCAAAGTTATCGTTGGCTTGCCGGACACGGCGGAGCAATCGCTCGGCAGCCCACTTGATAAATTTATTCTGCCGCAACTTTCCGTCGTCGGCGACGCCAGCGTGACCGGTACCGACCCCACGCACGGAACGGCGATGGCCTACTCTATTTTGGAGGCGATTGCGCAGCAATCCAGCAGCGGCACCTCCGTGCAAATCCTGCCGGTGGACATTTATGGCAGTGGCGAGAGCACCACCTCGTGGAACGTGGCGCTGGGCATCCAGACAGCGGTGGACAACGGCGCGACCGTGCTCAACTTGAGCCTGGGCGGCTCGGGTGACAGTTCGATCCTCGACAGCGTGATTCAGCAGACGATTGCCGACGGAATTCCAGTGATAGTGGCGGCAGGCAACGATCCGGGCGTGACGACGTATCCGGCAGCGACACCGGGGGTCTTCGCTGTGACGGCCTTAAGCCAGCCGGGACAGCTTGCCTCGTATGCGAACGATGGAAGCTACGTGGACCTCGCGTTGCCGGGCACGAGCGTTTTTTATCTGAACGGCACGGCTTACCAGGTGCAGGGAACTTCCGTTTCAACCGCCTACGCGAGCGGTATCGCGGCGGGGAATAAGGCGTCCACGACTTTGACTTGGGCCCAAATTCTGTCGGCGATGCAGCAGAAGTTTGCCGTTCCGGCGAAATAACCATTCTTCCGGAGGGGCGAGTTCCACGAGCCCCTGAATGAATTGTGTTTGGGACTCGTATAACTCGTCCCTCCGAATTCCAAACTTTGGACTTTGGACTTTGAACTCGGAACTTTGAACCCTAATGCGACGCGCACCCGATTTTGCCGAACGCGACGACGTAGGCGAGGAAGGCGACGATGAACAGCCACGGCTTGCCGGCCAGCAGGAGCAGGATGCCACAGCTCAGGACCAGGCCAATCAGCAAATAAACCAAAACCGCCAGCGCAAGTTTCATTGATGAAGATTATAATGCCTTTGCGCCAGCGCGCAAGGACATCGCTCCGCTTTGCCCCGGCAAGGAATTGAGGGCGCATTGACACTGATAAATCTTCGGTGCAAACTCAAAGTCACCATGCCAGCCGGTTTTGAGGCAGCAATGGTGATTTTACATGGCGGACGTATTTTCCATCCACAAGCGTTCTGAGGTTATGTCGCGCATTCGTTCACGGGGAAACAAGGATACGGAACTGACGCTGGCAAAACTGCTCCGGCAGCATTGTATCGCAGGTTGGCGACGCAATCAGCCAGTGTTTGGAAAACCTGACTTTATCTTTCCCAAATTCCGGCTCGCGGTGTTTGTGGATGGCTGCTTCTGGCATGGTTGCCTAAAACATTCGCAGCCACCGCAGAGCAATAGATCATACTGGCGGGAAAAAATGATTCGGAATAGGGCTCGTGACCGCTTCGTTTCTCGGGTGTTGCGGCAAGCTGGCTGGCGGGTGCTGCGCATTTGGCAGCACGAATTAAAACGCGAAAACGAATCCCGCCTTCTTCGCCGCTTGGAATGTGCGTTAAGATAACCGGGCACACTCCCCGCCGTTGGTCGCCCTTTTCTTCTGCTCAACAGGTCGCCTGCGCCAAGACAGGACTCACCTTGTTTTGTATGGTCCAAGAAATTTGTCACCATCAAAATGCACCAAGTGATCTGGCGCGTCTGCAATCCAAACCTCTGTTTCCCATGCGATTTCAGGCGCAAACTTCCGAAATGTATCGCGGTTGAGGAACGCAGTGACATAAACAATGTCAGCTGTGCATTCGCCAGCCAAACGCTTCAATTCCAAAAGACGAACGGATGAAATCGGACCGGAACTGTGGACGGCCTCAATCAGGAAAAGCCAATTCTTCTTCTCCGAATAGGCAACGATGTCGGGTAATTCTCCGTGCTCAAGTTCAAAAAACTTCAGCGCCTTGAGCTTCGCTTCATCTCGAACCAAAAACTTCTTTGCGGTGTCACCGACATAAAGTACCTCAGCGCCATAGCCGTATCTGGGCAGGAATTGCTCAATGATTGCTTTCTGCAAAAGGTTGTGTTCGCCCGGACTGAATTGAAGGGTTTTGCCGCCGGATAGTTTGATTGGCACAACTTCAATTTGACGTGCGGCTTCAAGACGTTCAGCCAAAGTTGGCCTATCGGCCATAAACTCCTCGACTTCCTCAAGCCAATCGTCTTGGCCAAAGCTGCGGACGACTTCGACGTATTCGGGCGAAAGAGAATATCCTCGCGTTGGATCGTTGCGGGCGGCGTTTGGTTTGTTGGCGCTGGCTACAATGATACCAGCCACAACAGGTAGTTTCAAATCCTTGCGGCGGATATCATCGTATGAACCCATCGAGATTGTTTCCGCA
>JBEKJN010000037.1:0-15673 GCA_050011235.1 Verrucomicrobiota bacterium
GGTTCAGTTTGAGGATTCAGACTTGTTCCCTGTTTTCGCTTGTCGCCCTGGTGCTCTACTGAGAGCGCTTAAATAAATTCAAGACCAAAGCGCCGTTTGGGTATTTCAAGTTTGTGACAGGTGAAGAGCAATAAATCAAATTAGGACACCGCCTGAAGGCCGACTTCGTTGACACCCGCGCCATTGGCCTTTAGCCTCTGCGCATCATGTCGCGACTGCCGTTTGAACTGATACTGGCCCTGCGCTATTTGCAGCCCAAACCGGACATCAGCGTGAACCGTTCCCGCCTTTGCGGGTTTCGAGCCATTGTTTGAAGGAGCGCTGGCTTTCGCCGGAAGGGTGGCCGAGCAGGACATTTTCCACGCTGATGTCTTCATCCAAGTCCGGCCAGTGGACGCCTTCGCCGCCGCCGATAAGCCGCCAGTTGGCGCGTTCCTTGGCCTTGCCATGCAACAGCCGGGGATACCACGCCAGGGGCGCGGTCACGGTGCGCCCGTCGGCGAGTTCCAACTCCAAGGTGTCCTTGGTGACGGTGACATTTTCCACCGTCACCTCGCGCAGTTCAGTCGTTAAAGTATTCATTCCAACTCTCCAACAATAGCCTCTGATTTTTCTGAATCAACTGCTGAATGCGGTTGATTTCATGACTGCGAAAACCGCCGCTCTGCTCCAGCCGGACCGGGTCGAGCCAGAACTTGGCCTTGTGGCTCTCCCGTTCCACATGGACGTGAGGCGGTTCATTCCGGTCTCCTGCGTAGAAGAAAAACCGGTAGGGGCCAATTTGCAAAACAGTCGGCATCCGCGACTGAAATTTTAATGCCAGTGCGGAAATAGGCAATGACATTACATCATTTCAATTCTGGCTGGTGTCTGTCAGGCATTCGTGCGAGCCAAAAATTGACACTCGCGCAACTGCCATTTAGCCTCCACGCACCATGTCGCGACTGCCGTTTGAACTGATGCTGGCCCTGCGTTATTTGCGGCCCAAACGGACGTTCGTTTCCATCATCACCCTCATCTCCGTCGTCGGCGTCGCGCTCGGCGTCGCGGTGCTCATCATCGTCATCAGCGTGATGAGCGGCTTTGATCATGACCTGCGCGAGAAAATCCTCGGCTTCAACGCGCACCTGAAAATTTATGCGCGCGGCCGGACGCTGGAAAATTTCGGACAGGTGATGGACCTGGTCGCTTCCAACAAAAACGTGCGCGGGGTCGCGCCGTTTGTGCTGGGACCGGTGCTGCTCGAGACGGAGCCGACGAATGGCGAGCAGTCGGCCTTCGCCACGCCGTTTATGCGCGGCGTTGATCCCGGCCACGAAGCCGACGTGAGTGTGCTGCCGCAAAGCATTCGTTCCGGCAAATTCGATTTGAGCGGACGCGGTCTGGTGGTCGGCAGCGAATTTGCCCAGACCTACAACCTGTTTGTGGGCGACCGCGTTTCGATTTATTCGCCGGCTGAGTTGAAAAAAATGAAGGATCAGCGCGGCACGACGAATGAGGAAGCCATTCTGCCGGATGAATACACCGTGACCGGCATATTTGACGTGGGTTATTTCGATTACGACGCCTCTGTGGTTGTTGTTTCGCTCGAAAATGCGCAGGACCTTTATGGGTTGGGCGACAGTGTCCACGGGCTGATGGTGATGTTGCACGATCCGTATCAAGCGCCTGAAGTGCAGCGCGAATTGGAAACCGCGCTCGGCCCGGATTACAACATCACAACCTGGATGGAGGAGAATTCGGCGCTTCTTGGGCAGTTGGCCGTTGAAAAAAACGTCATGCTCTACATCATGTTTGTAATCGTCATCGTGGCGGCATTCGGTATCACCTGCACATTGATCACATTTGTGATGATGAAGACGCGTGATATTGGCTTGATGAAGGCGGTGGGTGCTTCCAACAGACAGGTGATGCTGGTGTTTGTCGCTCAGAGCATGATCATAAGTTTATTTGGCATCGCGGCAGGTCTCGGCTTGGGCCTGTTAGGACTACACGTCCGCAATGAATTCCTGCATTTCATGAACCACCTGACGGGGCGCGACCTGCTTCCCGCGTCGCTTTACTTTTTCAATCAACTGCCGGCGGTGATCAACTTGAATGACATTGCCGTCATTTGCGGAGGCTCATTTGTCATTTGCGTTCTTGGCGGGGTGCTGCCCGCATGGCGCGCCGGCCGCTTGAAACCCGTGGAGGCGTTGCGTTATGAATAAATTGGGGAACATCGAACAACCAACATCGAACGCCGAACGTCCAATGAATTGCAGATGCACGGCGCTTTGGGCGTTGGATGTTGAATGTTGGATGTTGGATGTTTTTCATCTCAGAAACGGAGGTTTGTCATGAGCGACCCGCTCCTTTGCGCCCGCGCCCTCACGAAGACTTATGCGATGGGCAAACGCACGCTCGAAGTGTTGCGCGGGGTGAACCTCGACGTGGCGCGCGGCGAATTCCTCGCGTTGCGCGGCGCGTCCGGTGCTGGTAAAAGCACCTTGCTCCATTTGATCGGCGGTCTGGACACGCCCAACACGGGGGAAATCCGCTTCGCCGGGCAAAATCTCGCCACATTTTCAGAGCGCGAATTGACCGGATTCCGCAACCACCGCGTCGGTTTCGTTTTTCAGGCGTATCATCTGCTGCCGGAACTCACCGC
Organism: Verrucomicrobiota bacterium; assembly: GCA_050011235.1. Taxonomy (GTDB): domain Bacteria; phylum Verrucomicrobiota; class Verrucomicrobiia; order Limisphaerales; family UBA11358; genus UBA11358. Next base: position 2,651 of record JBEKJN010000037.1, read on the forward strand.
GCTCGAAAACGTCTGTCTTCCGGCGCGGATCGCCCGCGTGCCTGCCGCGCGCGCCGTGGCGCGGGGCCGCGAATTGCTCGCCCACGTTGGCTTGGCGGAGCGCATGGAACACAAGCCGTTCGAACTTTCCGGCGGCGAACAACAGCGCGTCGCCATCGCCCGCGCGCTCGTCAACGAACCGGATTTGCTGCTGGCCGACGAACCGACGGGCAATCTCGATTCGCACACCGGCGGCGAAATCCTTGAGCTGCTGAAAAGCCTGCGCGCCAAAAAACAAACCACGCTGGTCATCGCCACGCACGACGCCCACGTGGCCGCCAACGCCCCCCGGGTGATTGAGTTGGTGGACGGGCAAATCCACTCGTGAGAATTTACGATATACGATTTACGATTGACGTAATTCACGACATTTGACCGCGTAAATCGCAAATCGTAAATCGTCATTCCAATGAGTCAGGATTATTGGGAATCCCGTTATCAATCCGGCGAGACGCACTGGGACAAGGGCGCGCCGTCGCCCGGGCTGGTGGATTTTTTGGCGGCGCATCCGGCTCTGCCGCGTGGCACCGTCTGCGTGCCCGGTTGCGGCACCGGCCATGACGTGCGCGAGTTCGCCAAAGCGGGCTTTGCCGCGTTGGGTTTCGACCTCGCGCCGAGTGCGATTCAACTCGCCGTGGCGAAAACCAAGGCCGCCGGGCTCAATGCCGATTTCCAGCGCGCCGACTTCCTGCAGGATGACCCGCCGCAATTGTTTGATTGGATTTTTGAACACACGCTCTTCTGCGCAATCAAACCCGGTGAACGAAACGATTATGTCCGCGCGGTGCGGCGCTGGCTCCGGCCGGAGGGACAATATCTGGCGGTCAATTACATGATTGTCGAAAAGGGTGAAGGCCCGCCGTTTCCGACGACCCGGGAGGAACTGTGGCAAAGTTTCTCGCCGCACTTTGAGTTGGTGGCGGAATGGATGCCGCGTTCCTATCCCAACCGCGTTGGGCGGGAGCGGATGTTCTGGTGGCGGCGGAAAGCCGGTTGAAATGCACCGTCCGCGCAGCTAGTTTCTGTATGTATGCTTGAAGATCGCGATTATATGCGCCAGCCGGCCTACCGTGACCGGCCGCTGGTGCCACAAATGTCGTTCACGATCGGGCTGCTGATCGTGAATGCCCTCGTCTTCCTCGTCGAGTGTGCGCTTTCCACCAACCCGTTGCGTTTGGCACCGGATAATTCGTTTTTTTACAATTATTTCGCATTGAGCGTCGAAGGATTGAAGCACGGCTACGTTTGGCAACTGCTGACATACCAATTCATGCATGCCGGGGTGCTCCACATCCTGCTCAATGGCTGGGCCATCTACGTTTTTGGCCACGCGATTGAACAAACACTCGGCGGAAAAAAATTCCTGACCCTGTTTCTGACGAGCGGTGTCATTGGCGGCCTTTTCCAGACGCTTGCCGCGTTGCCCTGGCCTGGATACTTTGGCGGCCCGGTCGTGGGTGCTTCGGCGGGGGCGTTTGGTCTGGTCGCAGCCTTTGCGGTTTTATTCCCGGAACGTGAGTTGACGTTGCTGCTGTTTTTCATCATACCGGTTCGATTAACCGCAAAGGCGTTGCTGATTTTTTCGGCGGTGCTGGCGGGGGTTGGCATCTTTTTTCCGGCCACCCACATTGCCAATGCCGCGCACCTGGGCGGGATGTTGACCGGCGTGGTTTTCATCCGTCAGTTCATTCAGGGCCGCTGGTGGCAATGGAAATTTCCAGCGCGCCGCGCCGCGCCGCGTGAACTCGTGAACGTGCGCACGGCCAAATCCGGATCATGGCGCTCATCCGCCGGCAAATTGGATGAGGAAGAGTCCACCGACGATTTCGTAAAGAGCGAAGTAGACCCCATCCTCGACAAAATTTCCGTTCACGGCATCCAAAGCCTGACCGAACGCGAGCGCAAGATTCTCGAAAAAGCCCGCGCGCGAATGGCGAAACACTAGGAACGCCGGCCTCCGGCCCGGCATGATTCGGTTGACCATCCAGTCATCGCGCCGGATCGGAGATCGGCGCTCCAATTTTAACGGTATTAAACTCCCTGGCGCTCTGGAGCGGAGCGAAAGCGGCTCGACTCCCGGCTCCAGACGTTTTACGCTCGTTCCATGATAACGCGCTATTCCCGTCCCGAAATGCGGGCCATCTGGACCGACGAAAACAAGCTCCGCATCTGGCTTCAAATCGAACTGCTCGCCGGCGAAGCGCTCGTCAGGCAGGGCATCGAACCGCGCGCCGACTTCGCCAAAATGAAGCGCGGTGCGGAAAAGTGGTTTGCTGATTTGCCCGGCTTGGTTGCCCGCCAGAAGGAATTGGAAAAAACCCTCAACCACGACGTCATCGGTTTTACCACCGCCGTTGCGGAAAAAATCCACGACCGTGCCAGCCGCTGGTTTCACTTTGGCATGACCAGCAGCGACATCATTGACACCGCGTTCGCCGTGCAGATGACACAGAGCGCGGACATACTTATCGCCGACGTACAGAGGTTGCGAAAATCCATCGCGGCGCAGGCGCGCAAATACAAATTCACACCCTGCATTGGCCGCAGCCATGGCATCCACGCCGAGCCGACGACCTTCGGCCTCAAGCTTGCCTTGATGCACGATGAATTTGGCCGCGCGTTGGAGCGCCTCGAACGCGTCCGCGAAGTTGTGGCCGTCGGCAAACTTTCCGGCGCGGTCGGCACCAGCGCTCATCTCTCGCCGCGTGTCGAAGCTTACGTCTGCAAAAAGCTGGGACTCCGTCCGGCACCCATCGCCACGCAGGTTGTCCAGCGCGACATCCACGCCGAGTTCATGACCGCGCTGGCGCTGGTCGGCGCGAGCATCGAGCGCTGGGCGGTTGAATTCCGCCACCTGCAACGCACGGAAGTGCTCGAAGTCGAGGAACCGTTCACCAAAGGCCAGAAGGGCAGCAGCGCCATGCCGCACAAGCGCAATCCCATCACTTGGGAACGCCTCACCGGCCTCGCCCGCGTCCTTCGCGGCAACGCCGTGGCCGCGTTGGAAAACGTCGCCCTCTGGCACGAGCGCGATATCAGCCACAGCAGCGTCGAGCGCATCATCTTCCCCGACTCCTGCACGTTGCTCGATTACATGTTCGGCCTGTTGGTGCGGCAAATGGACGGCTTGGCGGTCTATCCCGAGAACATGAAGCGCAACCTCGGCCTCTCGCTCGGTATGTGGAATTCACAGACCGTCCTGCTCGCGTTGATTAAAAAGGGCCTGACGCGCGAAGCCGCCTACAAACTGGTTCAGGACGCGGCCATGAAGACGTGGGAAGTCAAACACGCCGGTCGCGACGACGCCGATTTTGTTGAACAACTCAAGTCCGACCCCGCCGTGGCGAAACATTTCAAGCCCGGCGAACTCGAAAGACTCTGCACGCTCGACTTCCATTTCAAGGAAGTGAACAGCCGGTTCAAGAAATTGGGGCTTTGATATTCCAATTTGGCATATCAAACCAAAACCGAACATGAGCAGCTCCCAAGAGACACAGATTCTTCCGGTTGAACGTGTCGAGAGGTTGATTCATCTCGCCCGAGGGGAAAAGGTGCTGCTGGATGCCGATCTGGCAACACTTTACGGCGTCACCACCGGCAATCTCAACAAAGCCGTCAAGCGCAATCAGAGCCGCTTTCCTGCCGATTTCATGTTTCAACTGACCGATCAGGAGGCGGACGTTTTGATATTCCAATTTGGAAGATCAAAGCAGCGTGGCGGACGGCGACACAACCCCTACGCCTTTACCGAGCAAGGGGTGGCGATGTTGTCCAGCGTCCTCAGGAGCGGGCGAGCCGTGCAGGTCAACGTGACTATCATGCGCGCCTTTGTCAGCCTGCGCCGGATGCTGACAGCTAACGAAACTCTGGCACGGAGACTTGCCGAACTGGAGCGTCGCCTCGAAGGTCACGATCAAGCCATCAAATCCCTCTTCGATGTCATCCGTGAATTGATGGCGCCCCCAGCCAAGCCGCGCCGCGAAATCGGCTTCCACGCCATCGGCAGGGATAAGGCCGACGAAGGCAAAGCCAAATCAAAACGCAAATGAAAACCGGCGAACCGAAAAAACTCTGCTCGCTGGACTTTCACTTCGAGGAAGTGACCAGCCGGTTTAAGAAATTGGGAATTTGAATCATGGCCTTTCGGATTCACGACAGCGTGGTGCGCGGCGAGATTGACAACCGCGTCAAGGGCGTGGTGCGGGGTAAAATCTGGGTGGAAGCGCGCGCCGAACCGGTGACACTCGAACTCAGGGGCAATGCCTGGCCAGACCTCGCTGGTTGCCTGCTCACGTTCACCAACCCGCTCAAGCGCATTCCGCATCAACATCTCGATTCGCTGCATCCTGTCCAGTGCGGCACGATCGGCGACCTGACGGCCTCGCGGAAGGTTCGCGTGTTCGATATTCCGATGCCGGAAGCCTGCCTGATGTGCAAACGCGGTGAGCGACCACCGGAACACCTGGCCAATTGCCTTTACCTTGAATGGTTCAGCGAGGCGAACGGACGGGTGGTCATTGAGAGTACGGATTATGAACTGACGATTTCCGCGCCCGAATGGCGGATGACGCCCGAGGAAAATGAGCAACGCGCGCGGGCCGCCGCCACCGGCATGGACGATTTCATGCAGAAACTTACCGGCGCCACCGAAGAGCAACGGCGTGGGCAGAAGGACCCGGAAGCGGAATGGGACGAACACGATTACGAAAAGTTCATGAAGGAGTGCGATGCGCGCACGGACAAATACATGGAGTTGCTGGAGAAATACGGCGACGCCGACGAGGCTGAGGAGAAAATCGCGAAAGAAATGGGCTGGGACTGCGGAGGCGAGGACGAAAAAGAGGGTGAAGATGAGTTGATGTCCGTCGAGGAAATGAATCGCATTTGTGAAGAAGCCGCGAATGAACCGCCGCCCGAACCCGAACCGCATCGCGAAGGCATTGACTGGATCCGAACTGAACATGGCAACCTCCGTCATCCGCTCCAGCACCGCTGCCATGAAAGCGCGATGAAAGTTTGGCACGAGTGCGATGAATTGGGCCCCGAAAACCCCCGGGACAATGATCTGAGCCAGTTCGTATTTGAATTTCACACAACAGCGGCAAAACTTGCCGGCGCATTGAATGGTATCGCTGCGGGTCGTGGCTATCGTGACGACTCGTTTACCGTCGCCTACCTGAAGCGCGCGCTCGACCATCTGCACAAATCACAGGCCTGTCTCGAAGCCGTCGCGTCGAAGAAACTGTTGCCGGAGAATATGATTTCCGAGGCGCGTAAGGAATTGTTCGAAATCCGAGAAGGGATTCTCCGTTTGATGGACGAGTTTCGCGGGCGCCAATGAACGGTTCACGGCCAAACCGAGACGAAATTGTCCGGGCCACCGAGGCCGACCTGCGGGCCATTTCCGAACTGGCCGGCGTCATCTGGCGTGCGTGTTATCCAAGCATCATCACCAACGCGCAGATTGATTACATGCTGGCACGGATGTATTCGCTCGACGTGCTGCGCGGCGAAATCCGTTCACAAGGAATCTGCTTTGACCAGTTGCTGGTGGACGATAAGCTGGCCGCTTTCGCCTCCTATGGACCGACAGACGAACCGGGTGTGATAAAGTTGCACAAGCTCTACCTGTTGCCGGAGCTGCATGGTCGCGGGTTGGGCAGCCGGTTGTTGCAGCATGTCGAGCGCGAAGTCCGCGCCGGAGAAGGACGCCGGTTGATTCTCTCCGTGAACAAGCGCAACACCAAAGCCATTACCGCCTACCAAAGAAATGGTTTTGTCATTGCCGATTCCGTGGTCACAGACATCGGAGATGGGTTCGTCATGGACGATTATATCATGACAAAGGATTTGTCGGTTTGAGATCGAAACCGGCGCAGGCGGCACGCGCTTTTGATTGGCATGGACGCCCGCTCACTTTTCAACCCGCAACAAAACCGCAATCAAACCGTCCGTTGTGTGTTCTTTGGCTTCGAGCGTCGGTGTCAGACCGAGCGCGCGGATGGCTTTGCTCGTTTCCGGGCCGATGGACGCGAGTTTAAGTTGCGGGAATTTCTTCGCCAGCTTTGGCAAATCAAATCGCGCATGGAAATGCTCCACCGTCGAACCGCTCGTGAACGTCACCCAATCCGCCCCGTGCTCCAGCAAATCCGCGCCTGCGTTTGCCGGGTCTTCGGTTTCAGCGACCGTGCCATAAACGGCGACGTCGTCCACGATGGCGCCGAGTTCTTCCAATGCGCGCGGCAAATCGGGGTTCGCCGTCTCGGCGCGCAGCAGGCAGATTTTCAAATTGTCGATGCTCTCGAATTTCGCAAACTCCCCGGCGATTTTTTGTCCGAGCGCTTCGTCGGGCGTCAAGTCCACCTGCAGGTGCAGTTCGCTCAATTTCGCCGCCGTGGCCGGGCCGACCGCCGCGATGCGCGCGCCGCCGAGGTCGCGCATATCCCGGAACTGCTTGAAGAACAAATCGAAAAACGCCGTCACGCCGTTCGCGCTCGTGAACACCAGCCAGTCGTAGGCATTTAATTCCAGCAACGTATCCACGATGGCGCTCCGGTCGGCCGGCCCGGCGATCTTGATCGTCGGTACTTCCAGGACGTCCGCACCAAGTTCGGCCAGCCGTTGCGCGAAACTTCCGGCCTGTTCCGGGCGTCTCGTGATGACAATGCGTTGTCCGAACAACGGCCGTTGCTCGAACCAGTTCAATTTTCCACGCAGCTTCACCACGTCGCCGATGATGGTGAGCACCGGCGGCGAGATTTTTTCCCTGGCGGCGAGCGCGGCAATCGTCGCCAGCGTGCCGGCAACCGATTTTTGCTTTCCCATCGTGCCACAGCGCACCATCGCGACCGGCGTGTTCGGCGGCATCCCGTGCGCGATCAGCGACTTTGTCCAGTCATCCAGACGGTCGGTGCCCATCAACACGACCTTCGTGCCGGGAATTTTGGCGATTTGCTCGTAACGCAAATCCGTTTTAGCGTCGGCGGGATTTTCGTGCCCGGTGAACACCGTGAAGCTCGAACAATGTTCGCGATGGGTGAGGGGAATGCCGGCGTAATTCGGCGCGGCGATGACGGACGAAACACCGGGCACGACTTCAAACGGAATTTTCGCCGCCGCGAGCGCCTCGGCCTCCTCGCCGCCGCGACCAAAAATGTAAGGGTCGCCACCCTTGAGCCGCACGACGCATCTGCCTTCGCGCGCCCTGGCAATCATCAGCGCCGTGATTTCCTCCTGCGGCATGGACATGTTTTTGCCGCGCGCAATGAGTTCGGCGGACGGCGGCGCCAGGCGGAGCAAATCGGGATTCACGAGCGCGTCGTAGAGGACCACGTCGGCGCGCCGGAGCAGTTCCGCGCCGCGCAACGTGAGCAAGCCCGCGTCGCCCGGCCCGGCGCCGACGAGATAGACCGCGCCTTTGGATTTCACGCGCACAGTTTATGCGAGCGGCGCGGATGGGCAATGAAAGAGGGCGGCCAACTTTTCAACGCGACCTGGCTCAGCTCATTATGCTTGAATCTCGATTGAAAGTTGTTTCTCATGAAAACAAGATTGGAATGAGTGGCGGAATGGAAAAACTAAAGCAATGGCTTTCTCATCCACTTAATCTCTTGCTTAGCGCTATAGCGAGCTTTGCAAGTATTTTAAGCGTGTTCTTGTATTTTCATTCTATAGAGAGTCGAGACCTCACATTTCTAGTTAATCCTGTCAAGACAGCCGTCGTCAAGTCTGGAGAAGCTTCGCGTCTAAAAGTCAGTCACGACGGACAGGAAATCGGCGGTGACATTACCGCAGTCCAGATTGCTTTTTGGAACGCTGGAACACTGCCAATAAAAAAAGATGAAATACTAGAACCGATTATTATCAGTTTGGGAACAAACCATGCGATTCTCGAAAGCACCTTGAGAAAAACAACCCGCCAACTGACACATATTTCTCTTGATGAATCACAACTTACAAATGGAGAAGTGCGGATATCTTGGGACATTCTCGAATATTTGGACGGAGGGGTGCTTCAGCTAATTTATGCAGGTGACACTTCTGTTTCAATTCAAATCCATGGAACCATTGAAGGGCAAGGCCCCGTCCAGTTGCGGGTTTTTCATGGAAAAATTAGCACGCCGGAAGAGCAATACGTCGAGCGAACGAAAGTTGACAAAACTGTATTATGGCTTGGTAGTCTTGTGCTTCTTTTTTCTAGCGTAGGATTTTTCCTCGCCCGGAAAGATAAAATTGAACGAATTTTCATTGCTTTGGTGATAATTGCCGCGCTGACCTTAATTCTTGCCGAGATTTGGAAATACAAGACAAGTACATCACTCTTTGATTTTTAACTGAAGCTTGCTAACCCACCACCGGCTTGCGCTCGGCTTTGAGTTTGCTTTCGGGCCAGAACGGTTTGCGGAAGGCGTCGGTGAAATCGTAGCCGTTTTGAAAATCGGCGCGGCTGTCCCGGTCGGTCTTGGCGAGCAGGCCGATTTCAACCATGTTGAAAACGATTTCGCCGAAGTCGCGGCAGTTGCGCACACCCCATTCATCGAGCACGGTCACCACCATCGGGCCGAATTGCTGGAGCGCGAATTGCCGGATGCCGTCCAGCAGTTCCTGTCCGCTCACGTGGCGGATTTGGCCGTGAGTTTCCTTGCCGATGACTTTCTGAGTAAAATCGAGCGCCTCGCGAACAAATGTGTAGGCTTCGCGCGTGTAGCGCGGGTCCTTCGCGAAAACCATTTCCACCACTTCGTCAAAATTGACTTCTTGCATGTTTAAGGTTTGGCCGGTTGGGTCGTTGTTGTCGGTGGATGTGCGGCGCGATACGTTTTTACCGCCCAACCGGTCAGCAACAAACCCAGAACGATACAGAGAACCAGTTGTTCCTGCTTCGTCAGCCCTTTCACGCCGACAATGTAGCGTGAGAAGGGCGTTCCGGCAACAAAGTCATTTACGATTGATGATTGACGATTTACGATTGAAAAAAATCGCTCGGGGTAAAAATCATAAATCTAAAATCGTAAATCACAAATTTCCATGGCCGCCATTGGCCGGTTTCAAAAGGGTGACGAGATTTTCCACGCCCGGGTCGTGGACGGCGAATTATTCCGGCTGCGCGGCGACGTCTTCGGCTCGCCCTCCTTCGACCGCAAACCCACGCCGCGCAAGGGCGTGAAGACGCTGGTGCCGGTGGTGCCGTCCAAAATCATCGCCATCGGCCTGAACTACGCCGATCACGCGCGCGAGACGGGCAAAACCCTGCCAAAAGAGCCGTTGTTCTGGTTCAAGGCCGCCACCTCGCTGATTCCCGACGGCGGAAAGATTGAAATACCGTTTCGCGACCATCGCACGGATTATGAAGCCGAACTGGCCATTGTCATCGGACGCAAAATCCGCAATGTCACGGCCACCGCCGCCGCGCGCTACATTTTCGGTTATACCGCCGCGCAGGACATCAGCGATCGCACGATCCAAAATTCCGAAAGCCAGTGGGCGCGTTGCAAGTCGTTTGACACCTTCACGCCGCTCGGTCCGCTGGTGGAAACGAAAATTGATCCGAACGCATTGACCATCCGTCTTTTTCAGAACGGCCATTTGCGTCAGAACTCGAATACGAGCCAGCTCATTTTCAAACCCGCCGAACTGGTGAGTTTTATTTCCACGAACCTGACGCTGCTGCCCGGCGACGTGATTCTCACCGGCACACCCAGCGGCATCGGGCCGATTCAAAGCGGCGACCGGCTCGAAGTGCGGATTCAGGGCTTGGCGCCGCTGGTCAACACGGTCAAGTAAGAACGCAACATCGGCCCGGCAGACGCCGCATTTACGGTAATTGCCTGAAAATCCTTGTGCTTGGAGGCATGAGATTGTGCGATCACTTTCCTGCCAAAATTGCGGCCGGGTGAATGGCATAACTATTGCGGCCTGCGAAGGCTGAAAGTGGCATCCCGGAAGATTTGCTAGGAAAGAAATCAATTAGGGAATTAACAGTTGGCCGCGATACTGCTCGTTGGAGCGAATGTCGCAAAAGTGGACATTCTTATGCCGATGAATTGGGAACGTTTTGTGAGAGGCAGGAAAGAATTGCATGGGCAGTCGGAAAAACTAAGTAATCGCATGAAAACAACTTCCATCGGGCGGGAGAGATCGGTTGAAGGATCGCTTCGGACGCAAACTGCAGCGGCCGATGTTGCGACGCAAAAACGAGCCGAGGAGGCGCCGTGCCGATCACATGACGAGCTGGAGCAACGGCTCGCCGGGGAACGGACCATGTTGCGCACGGTCATTGACAACCTGCCCGACGGCATATATGCCAAGGACAGCGTCGGCCGTAAAACCATGGCCAATCCCGCCGACCTGAAAACTCTCCGCTGCAAAACCGAGGCCGAGGCCATCGGCAAGACTGATTTCGATTTATTCCCAAAGGACATTGCGGAAAAGTTCTGGGCGGACGACCGGCAAGTGCTTCAGGGCCATCCGGTCATCAATCGGGAGGAATATTTCTTCAATGGAGAAGGCCGGAAACACTGGCTGCTGACCAGCAAGCTGCCGCTGCGTGATCAATATGGGACCATCGTCGGACTAATCGGTATTGGGCGGGACATCACGGCCATCAAGGAAGCCGACGCCAAACTCGAACAAGTCCACAAGCAGCTTCTGGAAGCCTCGCGCAAGGCCGGGATGGCTGAAATAGCCGTCAGTGTTCTTCACAATGTCGGCAATGTGCTTAATAGCGTCAATGTCGCATCCTCTTGTGTCGCCGACAGTCTCAGGAATTCCAAGGCAACCAACCTGTCCAAAATTGTTGCTTTGCTGCGCGAGCACGAAGCGGACTTGGGCCAATTCATCACCAACGATCCCAAAGGCAAGCAGTTGCCCGGGTATCTGGCGCAACTGGCCGGGCATCTGGCTGGCGAACAAACCGACGCTTTGGATAAACTTGACCGGCTGCAAAAGAACATCGAGCACATCAGGGAGATTGTTGCCATGCAACAAAACTACGCGAAGACTTCAGGGGTCCTTGAGTCGTTGCCCGTTGTTGATTTGGTGGAAGACGCCGTTCGGATGCATGTCGGATCAATGGAGCGTCATAACATAAAGATGCTGCGCGAATATTCCGAAACGCCCCTGGTTTTGGTGGACAAGCACAAAGTGCTGCAAATTTTGGTGAACCTCATCAGCAATGCCAAACATGCCTGCGCCGATTCCGGAAAACCGGACAAACAAATCATCCTGCGCGTGGTGAATGGAAATGAACGGATCAAAATATCCGTCATTGATAACGGCGTTGGCATACCCGCGGAAAATATGACCCGGGTTTTCAATTACGGATTCACAACCAGGAAAGACGGCCACGGTTTCGGCCTTCACAATGGCGCCCTGGCTGCAAAAGAAATGGGCGGAAGCCTTATGACTATCAGTGAAGGCCCGGAGCGGGGAGCCACCTTCACACTTGAACTGCCGGTCCAAGGACGAAAGGCAAACCTATGAACGTCAACCCGGATAAAAATCATCGGATTCTGGTCATTGATGACAACAAGTCCATACACGAGGATTTTCGCGCGGTATTAACCAAGCCAAAAGCTCCGTCAAAGGACATGGCCGATGCTGAAGCCGCCTTGTTCGGTGACGCCATGCCGCAAATTCAATTTCCGGAATTCCAGATTAATTCCGCGTTTCAGGGGCAGGAGGGGCTGGATTTAATCGAGAAAAGCCTTCAGGAAAATTATCCCTATGCCATGGCCTTCGTGGATGTTCGCATGCCGCCCGGATGGGACGGCGTTGAAACCACGGCGAAAATCTGGCAAAAGTATCCCGAACTGCAAGTTGTCATTTGCACCGCCTATTCGGATTATTCGTGGGAAGAGATGTTGAAAAAACTGGGCTATTCCGACCGGCTGGTCATTCTGAAAAAGCCGTTCGACAACATCGAAGTTTTGCAATTGGCCATTTCCATGACTGAAAAGTGGCGGCTCTATAATCAGGCAAAGCTCCGGTTGGAGGATCTGGAAAAAATGGTTCAGGAACGCACCACCCAACTGGAAGCCACAAACAGCGAACTGGTTGCCGCCAATCAACTGTTGATGATAGCCAAGGAAAAAACACAGAAAATGGCCCAAGCCGCGCTGGTCGCCACCGAGGCCAAAAGCGAATTCCTCGCCAACATGAGTCATGAAATCCGCACGCCCATGAACGGCGTCATCGGCATGATCAATTTGTTGTTGGATACGCCCCTGGCCTCCGAACAGCGCGAGTTCGCCGATACAATAAAAATCAGCGCCGAGAGTCTGTTGTCCATCATCAATGACATCCTCGACTTTTCAAAAATCGAAGCGGGCAAGATGACTTTTGAAAAAGTGGATTTTGACCTGAGCGAGACGGTGAAAAATTCCATCGTACTGCTCCTGCCGCGGGTAAAAGACAAGGGACTGGCCATGAATTATGTTGTTCATCCGGACGTTCACACCCGCATCGTGGGCGATCCCACGCGGCTTCGGCAAATCCTGCTTAACCTGTTCACCAATGCCGTCAAATTCACCGATAAGGGCGGGGTCGTTCTGGAAGTAGCGCAACTCCGCGAAAAGGATGGGGAAATCGAATTGCGTTTTTCCGTCCGTGACACCGGCATCGGAATGACGGAAGAAGTTCGAAAGAAATTATTTCAATCCTTCACGCAAGCGGACGCCTCCACGACCCGCCGGTTCGGCGGCACGGGTTTGGGGCTGGCCATTTGCCGCAAGCTGGTTGAATTGATGGGTGGAGCCATCAACGTCACCAGCGAGCCGGGCAAAGGTTCGACGTTCTGGTTCACCCTTCCATTTACGAAACAAAAACCACACGACCTGGTGATTGATGGATCAATTGCCAAGCCGGAATCTCCCAACGGCGCTCAAGCGATGGTATTTTCCGCTGCTCCAAACAGCACCCGTGTCCTTTTGGCTGAAGACAATAAAATCAACCAGTTGGTTGGGGTGAAACAGCTCCAAAAACTTG
>JBEKJN010000038.1:0-15528 GCA_050011235.1 Verrucomicrobiota bacterium
GGGCAGGAACTCGTTCATGCCTAAACGCCTCGGTTCCAAAGAGGTCATCCGCGTGCTGCAAGAGCACGGGTTTTCGTTCGTCACCCAGCGCGGCAGCCACGCCAAATACAAGAACGCCGCCGGTCTTTCCCGTTGCCGCATCAAAACCCTTCAGTTGCATTGTGAGGCCGGTGGGCGGACAGCGGCGACCGACAAAATGTCTCCCACCGAAATTCATCCGGTCCACTTTGCCGCTTTTGTCCGCATAGCCGAATTTGCGGACGAATGCCTCCGGGCTTTCATCCTTGTAAAATCCACCCGTCGGCTCCGGCGTCATCAACGTGATAGGCTTTGACGATTCTATCTTTTCAAAATCCTCGACGGCATACTGCTTCAACTCCCAGCCGAGAAAATCTGGCTCGGCGTCGCTGTTCTTGGGGATGCCAAACTCCGCTTCCAGCGTGAATCCGCCGCATTGCGGCGCGTTGCACGGTTTCAAATTGCCGCTGGAATCAAGCTGCTTTGAATCAATCCAGCCGAGGCCGTGAACGCGGCTCAACTCTGTTCAACCAAGATCGCGGCAAGAAACAACTTTTCCCCAGGCGAACGTAATTGTCTCGTCATACTCCTCTGCATCGAAAATTCCGTCGTCCGGCACGGTCAACTTGGGAGCGCCTTCAATCACCAACAACGGTTCCGCTTGACCTTGCCGTTTCCAAATCAGAAACAGACAGGCCTCGTTCGCCGCGTCCTTGGCGTCGAATTCGTTGCGGAGAACAACCGCGACGGTCTGCCAATTGTCGCAGGCATCAACGCCCGGATGCCATTGGCAGATTACAGTGAAGATTTGATTCTTTGCCGACATATCTCGGCATATACACCTGGCCAGGTTCACAGGTTGTGGCAAGCTTTTTCAGCTTCTTTTTTCGGAACAAATCAGACAGCCTGGCTGCATGGCAAAAGCCACGGCTGTGAAATGGACGCGAGAGCATCGGCTCATCGCTCTTAATCTGTATTGCAAAATTCCATTCGGTAAGCTCCATAAGAACAATCCAATCATAAAGGAAGTCGCAGCAAGAATGGGGCGAACGGCAAGCAGTCTGGCAATCAAGCTTTGTAACTTTGCATCACTCGACCCAGTTTTGCAGGCGCGTGGCATCGTTGGAATGACGGGAGCAGCAAACGAGGATCGGACTCTGTGGAAGGAATTCCAAACCGACGTCGTTAAACTCGGCGTTGAAAGCGAGCAGATGCTGCACGATTTATTCACGAAAAATGAAACGGAAGAAGTGGATTTCCTCCAACGCGACAAAGTGCGGCTCGTTGCGCCAAGCGGCCCAACTGAATCACAAGCAACGGTCAAGGTTCGGCGTGGCCAGCAATTTTTTCGGCAGGCGGTTCTCAACGCTTACGACATCCGTTGCTGCATCAGCGGCATCAACGTGCCACGCCTGCTGGTCGCAAGTCATATCAAGCCGTGGGAAAAATTTCCAAACGAACGGCTGAATCCGCGAAACGGACTTTGCCTGTCCACGCTTCACGATGCCGCGTTTGATGCCGGACTCATCACGCTCGACGACAAATTGAGCGTTGTCTTGAGCAAACGCCTTCAGAGTTTCTTCCCTCAACCGGCTTTGGAGCAAAATTTCGTTCCGTTCGAGGGGAAGCCGATTCGCTTGCCTGACAAATTGGTTGTGCCGGACTCGGAATTCTTGCACTACCACCGACATCAAGTCTTCAAAAATACCTGATTTAATATGGCCACCGAGAAACCGCCCACTTGCTAAGTTCTTCGCCGCGCTTTTTGATATTTTTCGGGGTCCAAGAGGTATTTGCAGCTGCTAAACTGCGGGCACCCTTGCCCTGCTCCTTGTCCTCGAAGCCGTGTTTCCTGCCGAGGCTCAATTTTTTGGAGACGCCCGCGATGCTGAACGGCTGGCAGGGAAATCCCGCGCAGAGGATGTCGTGTTCGGGAATGTCGGCAACCGCGATGGAATGGATGTCGCCATGCGGTTCTTCGCCGAAATTGGCCTTGTAAGTCTCGCGCGCCTTTTCGTTCCAGTCGCACGAGAAAACACACTCGCAACCGGCGCGCTCAAATGCGAAGCGGAAGCCGCCAATGCCGCAGAATAAATCAATAAATCGGAGTTTGTTGTGCGCACCATTGCCGTTGACGTGGTAAGGCGGCGAGTCCTCGCGCAATGCCATTGCCTTTGATGTGCGACGCCTGGTCACGCGTCCACTCCTTTGCACAGCTCCGCCGTGGTAAGACCGAGCGCCTTGGCGAGCTTGGCGACGTTTTTGATTCCCGGATTCCGCAGGCCGCGTTCGATGTCGCTGATGTAGGTGGGATCGAGGCCGGATTTCTCGGCGAGCTTTTCCTGCGTGAAGGATTTGGCGTCCCGCTGGCGGCGGACATTTCGCCCCAGCGCGGCAAGAACAGGTTCAAGTTTCGGCATGGCTCATAGTCCATGCTAAAACGGGCTAAAGGTCTATCGGCTATGAGCCAGGTTGAGAAACAGGCGGGCGGAAGAATTATTTCAGCCAGTTGATTTCCCTGTCACCTTGCCCAAAGCGGCGAGCCGCTGAAATTTTCGTTCTTCCAATTCCTTTTCTTCGCGGTTCTGTTCCGCCATCCATTCGGCAAACGGCTTGTCACCGGGCGTTTTGAACTTGCCGCGCAAGGCGTGGATTTCTGCGCGCGAAAGTTTTTTGCGGCCAATCATGCCGCGATATTGCCATGCGAAGCCCGTTTGGGGAGAAAAAAGTTTGCATGAAGCTGGTTTAACAACAAAGCCGCGTAAAAGACTTTGTCTCACGCGGCAGGCTCGCGTAAAGCTGCGCCACGCGGTGGGTCTCGCGTCTCGGATTGCGGACGCCGCAGCGCAGCGTCCCTACCTTTGCGCCTTTTTGCGGCCAAGGAAATCCGCGTCCATTCCGCCTGCGCAAACTCCGGCGCGACAAGCCGCGTCATCGGCGGTTCAACGGCTTTTTGTCTCCCGTTCGCGTGCCGCCGTTGCTCAAAACGCGTATTTCACCGCCAGCGAGACGAAGATGGCGCGTGAACTCGCGGGCCGTCGGCCCAAGTGGCGCCCGGCGCGCTGGTGGACACTTTGGATGGAGTGATGAATGTCTTGTTATGACAAGGAATTGACCGTTGAGGGTTGGCGGGTTATTCTTCTGCCATGAACACGGTGGATTTAATCTACGAAAAGGCCAAGTCGCTTCCGGGCAAGTTGCAGTCGGAGGCTTTGGGCTTTGTGGAATACCTTGGCCGCCGACGCGCCGCTAAAACCGAAGCCGCCGAGTGGCAACGTTTGTTGCGCGACTCCCAAACCCTGTCCGCCGCGCAGCGCATCACGGACGATGACATCGCCGCCGAGATTGCCACCTACCGCTCCGGCCAATGAGGGTGGTCGTTGACACGAACGTTGTTGTCTCCGCCATTCTCCGCGACCGGCTTCCTGAAAGGGTTTTGATGTTCATCGTCGCCCGCCCGGATTTTGAATGGGTGGCTTCGCCGGAAATCCTGGCGGAATATCGCGCGGTGCTTCGCCGCCCGAAGTTCGCGGTGCCGGATTCCGTGTTGTCGCAATGGGATGAACGCTTTGATTCGGCCATTGCGGAATGGTCGGTGGAAATCCCGGTTTCGTTTCCACGCGATGTCAAGGACGCCAAGTTTTTGGCGTGCGCGCTGGCCGCCGGCGCGGATTTTCTCGTCACCGGCGACAGGGATTTCACAGAAGCCCGCAAGCTGGGACGCACAAAAATTGTGTCGGTCAGTCAGTTCAATGAACTGGTGTGCCGTGCGTTTGATTGACGAAGGCGCTCATCGCGGTGCAATCTGGAACCGGCCCGCTTCCCGCTTAAAACGCGTATTTCACCGCCAGCGAAACGAGGTGCCGCGTGAACTCGTGGCTGCTCGTCAGAGGCTCCACACTCGCGGACACCTTGCTGTCCACCCAGTCGTAAGAGTAAGCGAATTCGGCGCTCAGATGTTTGTTGTAGTTGTAGGTCAGCCCGGCGCTCGGCGTGTAAATCCAGTCGTTGCGGTTTACCGGCGGTTGCCAGTCGCCGATGTAAAGTGTGAACCCCAGTGCCGTGGTGAACTGGTCGCAGAACTTGTGCCGCCAGGACAGGTCGGTCTTGATGTCTTCGTACATGCTGAAGCTGGAGAAAGCCGGTTGCTCATAGCGCGTGGATTTGAGTGTCACCGTGTCATTTTTGTCCGGCAGCAGCGTCGCTGAGGCGTCCCAGTAGTACAATAATTCGTTTCGATCAAACCCCGCGGGTGTTCCGGAATCGAACTGGCGGATGTCCGGCCCGGCTAGCACGGCCAGTTTCAACCAGCTCGCCGGACTGCCTTCCACGCCGAGGAGGATGCGGTTATAGGCGTTGCCGTAGGTGCTGTACAGGGTTGTGCCGCCAGCACCGGGAAGTGTGAATTGGTCCTGACGACCATAGCGATAACCGGCAACCAGAAAAGTTTTTTTGCCGACATCGTAACCGACATCCAGGCCGCCGCTGATTTCCTGGCGGTCCACGTAATTCTCGTAGCTGAACTGGGCCTTCTGGGCGGACGTTTGATAGAGCTGCTCGGTCTTGAAATCATGAATGTAAGCCGTCGCAACCGGGCGGAAGAACCATTTCCCGACCGGTTCGGTCAGGCGAAAGCTGTTGCGAAAAATGAAGGCTGCCCGGCGATCGCGCAGCGGAATGCCGCCGATGGCGGGGATGTCATCCGGGCGGGCGAAGGTCGGCCCTTCCTTGCTGCCGTCAATGTAAGTGGCCGTGTTCAGCAGTTCCCAGGTGGCGTCTCCCAGCTTGCCCCCAAAATTGAACAGGGCGCGATGGGTCACGTAATCCTCGGAAGGGGTCGAATGATAGAAGACGATCTCCGGCGCGTAACCCAGCGACAGGTTGAAACCGGAGCACGGTTTGTAGTCGAGGCCGACCTTCGGCAGGATTGACGTGATGAAGGAGCCTTTGTTCGCCTCGACCGGCTTGAGTCCAGCGGCCTGGGCTGCGACGACGTTGGCAGGGGTTGGCGCGTTGTCCTGAAGGTAAACGTTGTCGTCGTAGGTTTCCTTCAGCGTCGCCTCGGCTTTGTAGGTCAGGTTGGTATTGGCTGCCGATGCGGAACCAGTAAGCAGCGCAGCGACGAGGTTGAGGGTTAAAGCGGCGAAGGCAACAAACCTTCCCCGGTTGATCCGGAACGATGCTGTAGGACAGGCGTCGCGCCTGTCTCTGACTTGAATCAAATGGTTTTCTTTGAAGAGAAATCCTCGAATGCAAGCGCACTGGACCGGGAACGAGTTTTTTGAAAATGGAGACAGGCGCGACGCCTGTCCTACGCTCCCGATCTCGTTCCGCCGATTAATTCGCGAGGAGTGAGTGTCGCGTTTGCCAGCGATGGTTTCTTTCTGATTTTGGTTCATTGAGGTAGCGGAGTGACGATTTCGCTGCCGGGACCCGAAAGTCCCGGCAGCGCGTTTTTGATTTATTGTTTGCCTTTGACCAGCGCTTCCACGACGTGCGGGTCGGCCAGGGTGGACGTGTCGCCGATCTGGTCCACGGCGTTCTCGGCGATTTTGCGGAGGATGCGCCGCATGATTTTGCCCGAGCGCGTTTTCGGAAGTCCCGGTGCGAACTGGATTTTGTCCGGCACGGCAATCGGCCCGATTTCCTTGCGGACGTGGTTGGCCAGTTCTTTCTTGAGTTCGTCGCTTTCCTGCACACCGTCCTTGAGCGTCACAAAGGCGTAAAGTCCCTGGCCTTTGATGTCGTGCGGCATTGGCGCAACGGCGGCTTCAGCGACCTTCGGATGGCTGACCAGGGCGCTCTCGACTTCGGCGGTGCCGATGCGATGGCCGGAGACATTCACCACGTCGTCAATGCGGCCCATCAACCAGTAGTCGCCGTCCTCGTCGAGCCGGCAGCCGTCGCCGGTGAAATAAATGTTCGGATACATCGTGAAGTAGGTTTCGATGAACCGGTTGTGATCGCCCCAGGTGGTGCGCAGCATACCCGGCCACGGTTTGGTGATGCAGAGCTTGCCGCCTTCGTTCACGCTGCACGGTTTGCCGTCGTCGCGCAAAACGACCGGTTCGACGCCGAAGAACGGACGGCTGGCGCTGCCGGGTTTGAGCGTGTGCGCGCCAGGCAACGGCGTGATGAGGATGCCGCCGGTCTCCGTCTGCCACCAGGTGTCCACGATGGGGCAACGGCCCTTGCCGATGACGCGGTGATACCACAACCATGCTTCCGGATTGATGGGTTCGCCGACGGAGCCGAGCAGGCGCAATGTGCTCATGTCATATTTGTTCGGCCATTCTTCGCCGAGCCGGATGAGCGAGCGGATGGCGGTTGGCGCGGTGTAGAAGATGGTGACCTTGAATTTCTGGACAACCTGCCAGAAACGTCCGGCGTCCGGGAACGTCGGCACGCCTTCGAACATCAAGCTCGTCGCACCGTTGCAAAGCGGGCCGTAACAGATGTAACTGTGGCCGGTGACCCAGCCGATGTCCGCAGTGCACCAGAAAATGTCATCGTCGTGAACATCGAAGATGTATTTGTGGGTAAGCGCGGCTTGCAGGAGATAGCCGGCGTTGCAATGGACGACGCCCTTGGGTTTGCCGGTGGAGCCGGAGGTGTAAAGGATGAACAGCGGGTCTTCGGCGTTCATGGCCACCGGCGGGCAATCCGCGCTGGCCTTGGCCATGAGGTCATGAAACCAGACGTCGCGGTTTGGCGTCATGTTGCACGGCGTTTCGTTGCGTTTGACGACGATGACCTTTTCGATGGTCGAAGTGTGCTTCAACGCCTCGTCGGCCATTCCCTTCAACGGAATGCTCTTGCCGGAACGGAGCGACGTGTTTGAAGTGATGAGCAGGCGGCAGGAGGCGTCGTTGATGCGGCCCGCCAGCGCCTCCGCGCTGAATCCGCCGAAGACGACCGAATGAATCGCGCCGAGCCGCGCGCACGCGAGCATCGCAATGGGCAATTCGGGAATCATCGGCAGATAAATGGAGACGCGGTCGCCCTTTTTGATGCCGAATGACTTCAGCACGTTGGCGAACTTGCAGACCTGCTCATGCAACTGCGCATAGGTCAGTTTGACGACGTCGTTTTCCGGTTCGCCCTGCCAGAGGATGGCGATCTTGTCGCGCGTCTTGGTTTTCAAATGGCGGTCCAGGCAGTTCACGCTCACGTTGAGCTGGCCGTCTTCAAACCAGGTGTGCTCGACTTTTTTCGCGGCGGTGTCCCAAATATATTTGCGGCCTTTGGTCGGTTTTTTGATCCATTCGAGCGTATTGGCCTGCTCGAGCCAGAATCCGTCCGGATCTTTGATCGAGTGCTCATACATTTTCTTGTATTGCGCGGCGTTGATGTAGGCGCGCTGGACCACTTCCTTGCCTGGCGGAAAAGTCCGGCCCTCCTGCATCAGGGAACTGGTCGAGATGGTCTGAGTTTGCTGTGTCATGGTGTGCTCCTTTTTCGTTTGTTTTTAATTGCTGGTTCAATCAACCCGACCGGACTTGTTGCCCGCCCAACTGACGGCGCCGCAAGGCCATGCAACGGGAATACATTATTAATTACAGTTTCAATCGTGCTGTGCAACTCCGGTTCGACGGCGCGGCGTTGTTCTGCCGAAACCGCCAAGGTGCGGTCGCGCAGGCCGCCCGCCCATTCCGTGCTGGCGAGCATCACGCCGCCCATCCCTATGAAATCCGTTTCATCGTTCTCGCCGCAACATGTCTGCCAGGCCAAAGCCCAGCCACGGACGGTGTTCTCGACATGATACCCGCCGCCGCCCGCCACGAGCATCGGAAGATTAAACCGCAGCAGCCGTTCGAGGACTTCCACCACCGCGTTGTTGGTCATGCGCAAGTGCGTCAGCGGATCACCGGCCAGAGTGTCCAGACCGAGCTCCAGCACGAGCACGTCGGGGCTGAAGGCGGTCGCCAGCGGCACCGCAATGGAGTCAAAGGCCATCAGGAAAGCTTCGTCGTAGGTCTCGGCGGGCAGGGGGACGTTGACGTTGTAACCGCGTCCGGCGCCTTCGCCGATTTCATCTTCAAAACCGCCCCACGGAAAAAGTGTCTTGCCGCTCTCGTGCAGCGAAATGGTCATGACATCCTTGCGCCGGTAAAACGCGGCTTGCACGCCGTCACCGTGATGCGCGTCCACGTCGAGATACAGGACCCGTTTGCCGGCATCCGCCAGTTTCATGCAGGCGAGAGCTGCATCGTTGAGAAAGCAAAAGCCGCCGGCTTTATCGGCATGCGCGTGGTGGAAGCCACCCAGCAAGTTGAAGGCGATGTCCGCCTTTTTTTGCAGCAACAAATCGGCGGCGGCAAAGCCCGCGCCGCAGGCCCAGTCGCCGCATTCGAACATGTCCTTGAACACCGGGGTGTCCACCCCGCCGATGCCCATGCCCAAACCCTCCACGGTCAGGTCGCCACCGGCGGCGTGTTGCAATTCATGGAGGTAGGGCGCGGTGTGGAATTGTTTCAGTTCCGCCAAAGTCGCCCGCCGTGGCGAAACCTCAAAACGGTTTTCGTCGCCGAGCAATCCGAACGATTTCAACCGGAGACGCGTGAGGCCGGCGCGCTGGGTTTTGAAAGGGCATTCCGGCGGGTAGGTCAAGGCCTCGACTTCCGGCGAGTAGAGAAAGGCCAGTTTACGATCGCTCATGGTCAAAACTTCGCCCGGTGGCGGAAAGGATGGTGATGCGGCCTTTTGCGCAGGGCGCGAAAAATGGATTCCCGGCAGGGTGCCGAAAAGGCCTCTTTGCTTTGTCCGTCTCAATATGATTGCGTCTTGAGATCATCGCCATCCTGTCCGGTTTCGTTTCCCGTCCGGGAAGCGTTTCCGGCGACCAGTAGTGATGCCATTTCGCCCGGCGGTGAGCTTGGTTCCGCCGACAAACCTGATGATGCGCCTTGAGGCGGGATGGACCCGCGCGGCCCCGGCTTCAGGGCGGTGACCCAATCCCGCATTGCGGGACTGGTCCGCTTTATCTGTTACAAGGCTGCAACCGGCGCACCGCCAAGTTTGCAAAGACACGCTAATGGCTCGGAAACGAAGTGGCTTAACCGTTTTTGCTAATTGTTTGATTTTTTTTGGGCGAGTGTTTTAACACGGTCTTTCGACAAATCAGTTCCGCGCTTCCGAATCTTTTCGCCGCGCCGCGATGCCGAGCGGTTCAATATGCACCAGCACGTCGTTGACCGTGGGCATGGTGTCGCGGACTTTGTTCTTCACGGCGTGGGCGATTTCGTGCGAGCGGAGCACGGTCATTTGCGGGTCCACTTCCACGTGCATATCCACGAAATACTGATAACCCACCTTGCGAACGATGCATTTTTCCACGCTGCCCACGCCGGGGGTGTCCTTTGCGATCTGGCGGATTTGGTCAATGATTTCGCGGCTGGGCGCGGCGTCCATGAGTTCGCTTAGCGCGGGGCGCAGCAAATGCCAGCCGTTCCACGCGATGACCCCCGCCGCCGCGATTGCCGCCACGTCGTCGGCGGCCTCAAAACCCTTGCCGCCGATGAGCGACACGCTGATGCCGATGCCGGCGGCCACGGAGGTGATGGCGTCGCTGCGATGATGCCAGGCGTCCGTGCGCACGGTGGAACTGTCCACCGCCTTGCCTTCGCGCGAAACGAACCGGAACAAAATTTCTTTTACCACCACCACCACGACCAGCACGATGAGCGTGAACGGCGCCGGCGCCGGGTGCGGTTCCCTGATTTCGCCGAACGCCTTGAGCGCAATCCATAGTGCCGCCCCCAACAACATCGCGGCGACGCTGGCGGAGGCAATTGGCTCGGCCTTGCCGTGGCCGTAGGGATGGTCTTCATCCGCCGGTTCCGCCGCGATGATGACCCCGCGCCAGACAATGAGCGAACTAAACACGTCGGCGAAGGATTCGACGGCGTCGGCGACGAGCGCGTGCGAATGGCCGACGATGCCTGCGGCGAGTTTGGTGCCCGACAAGACGATGTTCGTCGCCATTCCGAGGAAGGTGGTGCGCAGACTGCGTTGGAGCCGGGTCAAGGGCACGGCCCAATGTTGAATTTTGAATGCGAGGTGTCGAATGCAAAATCGGGATAAATGGATTGCTGGATTGCTGGATGCGTGAGTTGGCCGATGGCAGCCCATTTATCCACCAACCCATAAATCTATTCATCCAACTTCAGATCATGTGGCAGAACATTCCATCGCGGAGCTTTGGCTCGAACCAGGTGCTCTTGGGCGGCATGATGCCGCCGGCGTCCGCAATCGCCATCAAGTCCTCAACGCTCACCGGGAACAGGGAAAACGCGCAGGCGGCTTCGCCGCGGTTCACGAGTTTTTCCAGTTCCGTCGTTCCGCGAATGCCGCCGACAAAATCAATTCGCTGGCTTGTGCGCTGATCGTTAATGCCGAGAATCGGCGCGAGGAGGTGCTTTTGCAAAAGCGCCACGTCGAGTTTTTCCAACGGGTCGTTCGCCGCCAAAAATTTCTGGCGAAAAACCAGCGTCTGCCATTTGCCGCGCAGGTAAAGACAGATTTCATGTTTGTGGGTGGGCATGGCCGTGCTGTTGGGATCGAAGGCGAAAATGGTGCGGAGTATTTCCAGCAATTGTTCCGGAGTCCAGTCGTTCAAATCTTTCAGCGTGCGATTGTAGGGCAGGATCTGCATTTGATTGTGTGGGAAAATCACGGCGAGAAATTGTCCGCTGTGGCCTGCGCCTCCGCGACTTTGAAAAATGCGCGCCGCCGCGGCGCTGCGATGATGGCCGTCGGCGATGTAAAGCAATGGAATCTTCGCGAACTCGGTTTCGATGAACTGGATTTCCTTGGCGCCGTGAATCGTCCATGACGTGTGCCGCACGCCGTCTTTGGCGGTGAAGTCAATGTCCGGTTTTTCGGAAGTTTTTTTTGCGATAAACTCGTCAATCGTCCTCGCAGCGCGGTACGTCAGAAAAACCGGGCTGGCTTGCGAATTCAGTGTTTCGATGTGGCGCACCCGGTCGTCCTCGGTGTCCGGGCGCGTCAGTTCGTGTTTCTTGATGATGCCGCGCAAGTATTCCTCGCAACTTGCCGCGGCGACGAGGCCGACCTGGCTGTGTCCGACAACCGCTTGCCGGTACAAATAAAAACACGGTTGCGGATCCTGCCGCAGCGTGCCGTCGTGGGTGAGCTTTTGAAAATTTTCCTTGCTCTTCGCATAAACCTCCGGCGCATAAGGGTCCGTGCCCGGGGGCAGATCAATCTCCGGTTTGCTGACGTGGAGAAAACTGAGCGGGTTGCCGGCGGCGATTTGGCGCGCTTCATCCGACGACATCACGTCGTAGGGCAGTTCGCAGATTTTCTCCGCCAGTTCCGGTTTGGGTCGCAACGCGGCGAAGGGTTTGACCGTGGCCATGCGGTGAAAAAATACGCAGGCCGTCAGACTAACGCACGCCCAAATTGTCAAATCAGGCGTGTGCCGGAGCGGCGCTTGTTTTTATTGCGAAGACTTGGCGTTCCAGATGGCCATGGTGTCGGGCGAGCCCTGGCTGCGGATGCCGTTGTCGGTGAGGATGCCGTCGGTGGCGGCGAGCATTTCGGCCCGCGAAAACACCATCGTCTCGCCATCGCGATCGGCAAAGGCGATGGTGATGAATTTATCCCTGGTGTCACGCAAGACCTCCACCAGATGGCCAAGGTTTTTGATGGGAAGGCCGTTGACGCTTTTGACCACCTGGGCGAAGGGATCGGAATAACCCTCGGCCAGTTTGTGCGGAAAGAAGGGAGATGGAACCACCACGAGTTCCTCGCCGTCAAAAGCCGGCCTGTCGCTGATGCGCGTTATCAACGGACTGCCCCGGTAACTCAGCCAGGTCATCCAGCGGGCGCCCCGGCTGCCGCTGGTGAGCTCACGGACGAATTGTTGCGAGGCGCTGGAAAACACCAACGGCCCATAAATGAAATACGACGGGTAGGTGTTTCTCAAATCCGGTAAGAGCATCGGATGCTTCGGCGATACGGACAATTCAATATGGATTTCTTTCCCGCCGCGCACCACCGTCAACGGCAGCTTCCCGTTTTTGGCGGTTTTCTGAACCAGATATTGGAAACGGATGCGCAGGTTGTTCCCTTGTTTAACCATGCCCTGGTCGTCCACCGGGGTGTCGCCAATTTTGGTAATGACATCCCATTCCTTCAGCGGGTAGGCCGGATCGTCGCTGTCCGGCCGATGCACGATCATTCCTTCCACCGGCTTGTCGAGTTTGAGAAACGGGCGCAAAGCGGGACTTTCGAGTGTTTGCAACTCATCAAACATGGCGGCCTTGCCGACATAATGGCCGTCCGCGATGTCTTGGAGGAACAGTTCAATTTCTTCGCACGGGATGATGTAACCGATGTTTTCCGCCTGGTTGAGGTGGCTGAAGGCCAGCCCGATCATTTTGTCGCCCACCACGGCGGGTCCGCCGCTGTTGCCGGGATTGACGGCCGCGTCAATTTGGATTCGCAGACCGGAAACCGGAAAATTGTAGCTGGTGAATTCGATGCGGGACACAATGCCTTTGGTGATGGAAAGGCTGTTGCCGCCTTCGGGATAACCATAGACCATGACCGCATCTTTGACTTCCGGGAGCAGCCTCGCGCGCGGCAATGCCGGGTGCGAGTCGAAGAACGTATCATCATCCAGCTTGAGCACGGCGAGATCAATTCCCGGCGCGATGTACTCGACCGTCGCAGAAATTTTATCGCCAGCTTGATTGGCCTGCACCTGCACCTGGCTGGCGTAAAGCGCCACGTGGGCGCATGTGAGAATCCGTTTGCCTTCGATGACGACGCCGCTGCCAGTCACTTCGCTCGGCGATTCCTTGGCCCATGGCTTGTAAAAATCAGGATACCGCACGGTGGAAAATACTTTCACGACCGAATTCGCGACAGCGTCGGCGTTGGTTCCCACAGACGCCGGCGGAATGGCCGCCGCTCCAGGTTGGACGGTGTTGGTCTCCGCGGCGGCAGTGCGGAACGCCGCAAGCGGCAGGGTGAAATTGACGGTCAGCAACAGGATCGAGGCCGCGTGACGGCAAAGCGAGTTCAGGTTCATGCTGGCCAAAGACAACGCCAATCGCTCCGGAAAGCCAAGCCGATTTTCAAGCGTTGCGACAGCGTGAAGCAAAATCACGGAGAAATAGTGCTTGCTACCGGGGGTTTTATGACTATGCTGCGCGTCCCTGATTTGGAATTTTATGGCACGAATTTGTGAATTGACCGGCAAAGGCCCGCGCAAAGGCAGCATCATCTGGCGCAGTGGCAAGCCCAAAAAGCAAGGCGGCATTGGCACGCACATCACTGCCATTACCAAACGGCGTTTTCTGCCTAATTTGCAACGCGTGAAGGCCGTGTTGCCCAGTGGTGAAGTGCGTTACATGCGCGTCGCCGCCAGCGCGCTCAAAAAAGGCCTCGTCGCCAAGGCGCCGAAACGCACTTGGAAGAAGCCCGAAGCGGCCAAAGCCTGAGCGGGAATTTAAGATTGAAAATGGAGGACAGCGTAAAAGCGCCGTCCTCTTTTTGTTTTTACGGATTGTTTGGCGGATGCTGTTGAACCACCCAGCGCATGGCGTCAATTTCACCGTAAATTTTCATGCGTTCGGCGTAGCTGGCCATTTCTTCTTCGGTCAGTCCCGGATAAGCCGCCTCGAAATTTTGCGACAACTCCCTGATTGACGCTTTCCACTCTTTGATCTGCTGCAGTATTTGGCTGGGAGTCTGGCCACCAAGAAAATCGTAGCTGGTGTTTTGATCCAAACCCGACAACGCCAGCGCTTCGGAGGAGTTCCCAACAAGCTGGTTAATGATTAACTTCCCATTCTCACCGTTCCGGATTTGGTCTGCAAAGGCCAATCCCATTCGGGCAAGATTTTCGGCGGAAACGTTGTCGCCGATGACCGCTTGCTGTTTTTCCAAATCCGCCACGCTCCAAGCCAGTCGCTTTAGGGTCCCATCTTCCGTCAACACGTCGGTCATCGAGTGTGAAAACGCAAGTTGCTCGGATTCCAACGGCGTTTTCCCTGCGAACTGGTTCAATTCCTCACCGTCCAAAAAAGCCTCCATCGAATAAGTGCCGAATTGCGATTTGCCCGATGCCGCCAAAAGCTCGGTGACGGCTTCGTTGGTCTGGCCATTTTTCAAGTAATCCTGCGCGGATAAATAATTCGCCAGCGAGTTGCTCGGCGACGACGCCTTGAACAAGTCCAGCCATTTCCGCCGGTCTTCGGGAAATGCGTTGCGCGCCAGGATCGTCCACTGCACCTGCGGGTCGTTGGGAAAATTCGTCGTCGCCTCGTTCAAATAATTTGTGTCTTCCAGCGCCCGGAACGCCGCCAGCAAACTCGCCGCATCGCGATGATGTTTGGTAAGCCATTCCTCGACTTTCTCTCGCGGGATTTTCGGTTGGCCTGCCATGTCGCGTTCGGGCTCGGCTTCGGCTTCTTTCACGGAACTGGAAATGACTGGCGGTGAGTAGTGATATTTGAAATCGGACCTGGCCATTGGAGGCTGCGTCCCGGCTGGCTTCCGTGTTTCCGGATTGAGGAAATGCCACAAAGCTCCGGCAATGATCGTCAGCAATGCCAGGGTTGCGAGCAACCGCCCAAGCCAACGATTTTGCATAATTCGACTGTATTTGACCGGGTCAACGGCAACACGTCACGGAAAAACGCGGCGTTTGATGTCTGCAATGTCGGCCTTTTCGACGAAGGCAGCCAAATTTCGCCAGGCGGAATTAAACCCGAAACCGCCGTCCTTCATTTCCGCGATGGCCGCCTGTTTGGTCCAGCCGCAGACAACCACGCGATACATCGCGCACATCATGCTGGTGCGGTCCGCGCCGCGTTCGCAATGAACGAAAGCCGGAAGGTTGTTTGTGTCCGTGACCACCTTCAGGAAACGCACCACGTCCTCCTCTTCACCGTGCCACGGTTCCGTTTCAAACCGCACGCTCTGCAAACCGGTGCCGGCCACCTTGTCCGAGTGCCACGCGCGCAGGTTGATGACCGTCTTGATGCCCATCGCCTTCAAATGCACCATGCCTTCGGCCGTCGGCTGCGCGCCGCGAAAGAGATTCGTCGTGACTTGAAAACAATTTTTGATGCCGGCCACCCCGATTTTTTGCGCCCAGTTGGCGGAGCGATTAGTGGATTCCTGGGCGGTGGCCGCAACCGTTGCCGTAAGAAGAGCAGCCATCGCGGCGGCCCGAAAAATTTTTCAACGGCGATTCATTTCATTTTCCCTTGAACCGGTGCATCTGGGCGCGTTTGAGTTCGCGGTCGGATTCGCGTTGTTTCAGTTCCTCGCGCTTGTCGTACTGCTGTTTGCCTTTGCCGAGGGCGAGCGCGACCTTCACCTTGCCGTTCTTCCAGTAGAAGGCGAGGGGAACCAGCGCGTTGCCTTTCACGGTGGCAAGACCAAAGAGTTTCCGGATTTCCGATTTGTGCAGCAGCAATTTGCGCGGGGCGTTGGGCTGATGGTTCTGGATGTTGCCGTGCGAGTATTCGT
>JBEKJN010000039.1:0-15392 GCA_050011235.1 Verrucomicrobiota bacterium
AGCCAATTTCAAACCGAAGCGAAGAACTGGTTCTCCCCAAGCTTTTCTTGCTAAAGATTCAAAATCATAGGGGCGATGGTTTAGTGAGAAATCTCGTATTCTCCAATGCACATTGAAGATGAATTCGTTGTATTCGTTCAACTCTTCTGTCTGGCGCAGAGACGGTTTCGCTAAAATAGTTTCTGATTCTGGTTGAAGAAAGCCCAAGGCATTTGCTGTTGCGGATGGGTCACACTGCACATTGAAAGCAGGCAAACTGACGCGTTCGAGCGCCCACGCAAGAATTACCAATCCTTCGGCGAGCCATGACGCATTTATACGGTCACGCTCTTGGAGTTGTCCAAATTCAGCCGACAAAATTTTGCGTTCCCAATCGCTTAATTCTTCATCCAAACCCAAAGCAAAAAGCCAATCTTTGGATTTTTTTGCGAGTCCACTTGCACCTGACGCGTTTGCTTTGTCATTATCCACAAATCCACGACACGAAACGGTTGCTAAAATTAGCGCTCTTCGAGCGACTGTTGATGCGCTTGGTGGCGGAGGTTCTTGATGTTCGGCGTCGTCCATAAAATAATTTATCTCCCCAACATTCCCGGCAAGCCGCCGCCCATCTTGGCCATCATTTTCGTGAGCTTGCCCATTTTCTTCATCATCTGCTGCATCTGGCCGAACTTGTTCAGCATCGTGTTCAGTTCCGTCACGCTCACGCCGCTGCCTTTGGCGATGCGGATGCGGCGCTTGGCGTTCAGGATTTGTGGGCTGCGGCGTTCTTGCGGCGTCATGCCGCAAATCATCGCTTCCATGCCCCTGAATTCCTTTTCCTGTTTCGACAAATCGCCCTGCTGTTTCAACATCTCCGCGCCGCCCGGCAGCATCCCGACGACGCTTTCGAGCGAGCCAAGCTTTTTCATCTGGCGCAGTTGCCCGAGAAAATCCTCCAGCGTGAACTGGCCTTTGCGCATCTTTTCCTCCATGCGCTTCGCGTCGTCCAGGTCCACGGCTTCGGCGGCTTTTTCGACCAGGCTGACGACGTCGCCCATGCCGAGAATCCGTGATGCCATGCGCTCGGGATGAAACGGCTCGAACTCGTCCAGCTTTTCACCCACGCCGGCGAACTTGATGGGCTTGCCGGTGACGGCCTTCATGCTCAACGCCGCGCCGCCGCGCGCGTCACCGTCAAGCCTGGTCAAAATGGAACCGGTGATTTGCAGCGCCTGATCAAAATGCGTGGCCACGTTCACGGCTTCCTGGCCGGTGGCGGCGTCCAGCACGAGCAGGATTTCCTGCGGTTTTACCAGGTCACGCAGGCGGACGAGTTCCTGCACCAGCGGCTCGTCAATCTGCAACCGGCCGGCGGTGTCGAAAATCAGAACGTTGCGATTGTTCGTTTTTGCGAAATCCAACGCTTCGCGGGCAATTTTCGAAACATCCGTTTCGCCGCGTTTCACGAACACCGGTATTTCAAGCTGCTTGCCGAGCGTATCCAACTGGTCCATGGCCGCCGGACGATAAACGTCCGCCGCCACAAGCAACGGCTGGCGTCCCTGCTTCTGGAGCAGCCGCGCAAGCTTGCCGCTGGAAGTGGTTTTGCCGGAACCGTGCAGGCCGATCATCAGGATGCAGCTCGGGTTGCCGCTGAGATTCAGTCCGGCGTTTTGCGAGCCGAGCAGGTCCACGAGTTCGTCATGGATGATTTTGACGATTTGCTGGCCGGGTTGAATGCTTTGAACAACTTCGGCGCCGACGGACTTGGTTTTGACGCGCTCGATGAAATCGCGCGCAACCTTGAAATTCACGTCGGCCTCCAGCAATACCATGCGGACTTCGCGCAGGGAATCAGCGACGTTGGCCTCGGAAATTTTTCCGAGGCCGCGCAGGTTCCGGAAGGCGTTCTGGAGCTTGCCGCTTAACGAATCGAACATCCCAACAAGCTAACAAGCGCGGGCGAATTGACAAGCGCGCGGCGGCGTGGCTTAATATCCGGCCACGCATTGGCAGGGCGGCGCTGCTGCGCGGCCCACCTTTTGGTTGGTAGGTTACCCAAGTGGCCAACGGGGGCAGACTGTAAATCTGCTGGCTATGCCTTCGATGGTTCGAATCCATCACCTACCACCACTCCTTTTTCCGCAAGGAAAAAGTGATTTTTAACCAGTATTTTCAATTGTTTTATCAATATCTCTGTTTTTGAATCTGTACGCTTTTGTGCGTTTGCCGTCTCTTGCGTTCCTGTCCAAAACGATGCGCATATCTCCTCCGGCCGTAAAGGCGACAATGTCCTTTTGCAGATTGATTTTTCGGAGCTGTACCGGCTTGTATTCAGAAGCAGGTTTGACCCGGCGATGTTCGGAGGTGTCTAGCGCCCAAAGCGAACTGTCCTTTTTCCTTAAAATGTGATAAAAACATCCCGGTGAAGAAGCGCAGGCTTGCCAATCATCTTCTGTTCCAACTTGCATATTGCCCCATGCCCACAAAGTGCCATCATTTTTCAAAGCAAAACTTTGCGCAGCTCCAGCCGCCGCCTGTTTCCAGTCATTCCCTGGAATGGATGGCACGGGTGTGGGTCGCGTAATCTTTGTGCCATCACCCAACTCGTAACTATAGTTTGCGCCCCATGCCCAAAGCGTGCCATCCGATTTAACCGCCAGACAATGAGAATCGCCCACGGCGACATCCGCCCAATCGGCATCATGGCCAATGCGACGCAGGGAAACCGTGTTTTGGATGTTGGTGTTATTCAAACCCAAAACCGGCCAGCCCAGTCGTTCTTCGCCCCAACTCCAAAGGCTTCCATCGGAAGCCAAAATGATTCCATTGTGACTATAACCGTAAGCCACCATTGGCTTAACGTTGCCCGTGGGCAAATTCAGCCTGCCGGTTTGAGCCGGAGGAGTGGGTCGAATATGATTCGTCACGGTGACGGTTGTGGTTGTCGCGAGCATGATTATTGTGCTGGTAACAACCGCCGTTTTTGCTTTTGTCCAGGCCATAAGTTTCAATGCTCCTTTCACGAGGGTCAGGGTTGAACCAGTTGCCGCCGTGCCTTTCGCAATTGCGATGGCAGCGACGGATTTTGCCAGCACCGCTGGCGCAGCTTGAACGGAGTTGGCAGAAACCGCTCCGGCAATGATCGTTGTCGTCAGCGTCACGCCGCGTTTGGGAAAATAGTTCCGCAATTTATCCACCGCACGCGTGATCCGTTTTCGGGCGGCATCTTCATTCGCCCCCAATGCCGTTCCGACTTCGGCGAGATTTTTGTTTTCAAAATAGCGCAGCAGCACAGCGTCGCGATCTTTGTCGCTGAGCCTCGCCATCGCTTCGTCCAGCAGCGGGGTGATTTGCTCCCACGCAAAATTGTCGTTGGCAGTCGTTTCCATTTGAACGGCTTGTTGTTCGCGCCATTGGCGGCGACGTTGAATTTTCAAGGCATCGGTGGCGGCAAATCGCGTGGTCCGGTAAAGCCAGCCGGTCAAAATCGTTTCCTTGGGGAGCGTGTGCGCCTTTCGCGCCAAGATGATGAACACGGCCTGCGTCACTTCCTCGGCCAGATGCGGGTTGCGTACCTGCCGCAGCGCGGCGGAATAAACGAGACCGAGGTGACGTTCCACGAGCGCGGCGAAGGCCGTCTCCGAGCCATCCGCTGCGAACCGTCGCAAAAGTTCGATGTCATCCATCACGCGAATCTATGTGTAAATGGACGCAGAAGGCAAAACCGGACATTTTATTTTTCGTGTTGGCGAATCGGCATCGTACCGGCAAACTGGCAACGTGAACTTCCGCGACAAACTCATTGCCTGGGACAAATTGCCGGCGTGGCGCGCCGCCATGCGCGCGAGTGGCAAAAAACTGGTCGTCACCAATGGTTGCTTCGATATTCTGCACCTGGGCCACGTGAGTTATCTGGAATCCGCGCGCAACCTCGGTGATGCGCTGCTTGTGGGCGTCAACGGCGACGATTCGGCGCGGCAGTTGAAGGGCAAAGGCCGTCCAGTGAATTCCGAAGCCGACCGCGCGGCTGTACTGGCGGCGCTGGCCAGTGTGGATGGCGTTTGCATTTTCACAGACAAATCGGCGACGAAATTCCTTTCGGCGGCCCAGCCCGATATTTATGTCAAGGGCGGTGATTACACCCTGAACACGTTGAACCAGGAGGAACGCCGCGTGGTCGAATCGGCGGGCGGAAAAATTGTGATTTTCCCACTGGTGCCCGGCAAATCCACGACAGCGTTGCTGGAAAAAATTTCGCGGCTGTGAAAAATGGCAGGGACGCGCTGCCGCGCGTCCAGGCTGACCGGCAGGTCAGCCCTACCGAAGACGGAAACGATGAACATTCTGGTCATTTCCTTGGCGGGCATCGGCGACGCGCTGCTGGCCACGCCGCTCATCCACGAGCTGCGCGCGAATTTTCCCGACGCCACAATTGACGCGCTGGTGATGTGGGCCGGGTCCCGGGATTTGCTGGAAAACAATCCGCATC
Source organism: Verrucomicrobiota bacterium (assembly GCA_050011235.1). GTDB lineage: Bacteria > Verrucomicrobiota > Verrucomicrobiia > Limisphaerales > UBA11358 > UBA11358. The sequence continues at coordinate 4,475 of JBEKJN010000039.1, forward strand.
TCAATCGCGTCCATCAGAAGATCCTCATCACATCCAACAAACCGGAGGCGCTGCGATTTCTTTGGTCGCTGCGGCGCGAGCGTTACGACGTTTCCATCAACACGCATCCGCAAAGCCGGATGCATTACCGCATGGCCGCGCGCATCGTCGGCGCCCCCACCCGCATCAGCCATGAATACGAATGTTTCAACGCGCTCGACCGCTGGCTCGTGAATCGCACGCTGCCACAGGATTACACCCGCCACTCGATAGAAAACAATTTCGACGTGCTGCCGCTGCTCGGCGCGCAAAAAAAATTATTCGCACACGAAATCGAAATTTTCCTGACACCGGACGAGGAAAAACAGGCGGATGATTTTCTGGCAAATCATAAATTGGCGGGACAAAAACTGCTGGGCGTCCACGTCGGTTCCGGCGGCACAAAAAATCTGCCGCTGAAACGCTGGCCGCTGAAAAATTACGCGGGGCTAATCCGGCGTTTGAACCGTGAGCGGCGCGACATCAGCGTCCTGCTTTTCGGCGGCCCGGAAGAAGCCGGGGATCATGAGGTGATTCTGGCGCAAACCGACCGCGACCGCGTGTTTCAAGTCGGAGCGAAAAATCTTCGCCAGGCGGCGGCATTGATGAAACGTTGTCACTCTTTTCTGAGCGTGGACACGGCGTTGATGCATCTGGCGGCAGCGATGAAATCGCCGAAACAAATCGTCATCGAAGCGCCGACGCTGAATGTGACCAATCTTCCGTATGGCAATCCCTTCACGCTCGTGAAAAATCTGGTCGTGAACGGACGCGGATTGGATTTTTACCGTTACGACGGCGGCGACATCAAAGGCACACGCGAGGAACTCCTGGCGTGCATGGCGTCGGTAAAAGTCGAGGACGTGTTTGCGACGGTGACCAAACTCATCTGAAATGACTAAAGAATTACAAATGGCGAAATCGAAATTCCCAATGATGCTGCCACGCTGTCGTCATTTGGATTTAGCCATTAGTCATTACAAAGAAAATCCCGCTGCCTTTGCGTCTCCGGCAAACATTTTCACGGTGTCGAGCGACATTTCTTTCAAGCCGATGCCGGCGAGCTTGAGTGCCTTGTTCAAAATGTCGTGCGGTACGGTCACAATGTCGCAGCCGCAAGCGTCGGCCTGAAAAATGTTCAGCACCTCGCGCACACTGGCCCAAAGCAACTCGGCTTGAGGCAGCCCGGCCAGTTTCTTTTTTGCCTCGCGCAGATGGGGCATCGGATCAACGCCCGTGTCGGCAATGCGCCCGGCGAACACGGACACGACGGCGGGCACCTTGGGATTGAGCGCCTGCGCAACCCCGGCGACCTGCTCCTGCGTGAGCATGGCGGTGACGTTGAGCTTCACGCCTTCGCGCGCCAGATCGCGCACCAGCGACAACGATGTTTCGCCGCGCGTGTTGGTGATGGGAATCTTGACATAGACATTTTTCGCCCAGCCGTTGATTTTGAGCGCCTGCCGCCGCATTTCAGGAAACTCATCGGAAAAGACCTCGAGCGAAATCGGTTTTACTGTGATGCTTTGCAGGATGTCTTTGGCAAACGCCTCAAAATCCGTCAGCCCGGCTTTGCGCATGAGGGTCGGGTTGGTGGTCATGCCTTGGATGAGCGGGTTGGCGTTCAATTGGAGCATGCCTGCCTTGTCCGCGCCATCGGCGAAAATTTTTATTTTCAAATCTTTCAAGGTGCTCATGGTTCAAAACAGCCGGCAAATGTCAGTGATTCTTTGATTCGCGCAAAACAATGTCCGCTGCTTCGGCCAAATTGCCAGCGGAAAAGTGCGGTTTCTGCCGGAGTTCCTCTGCATAACCGCGATCAATAAAGATCGTGCGGCAGCCGGCAGCGTGGCCGCAATCCATGTCCCGCCAGCGGTCGCCAACCATCCAGCTTTGCTTGAGGTCAATGCCAAGCTCGCGCGCCGCGCGCAGCAACATGCCGGGCTTGGGCTTGCGACAATCACAATCCGATTGCTCCCGGCCGGAATGGTAACACACCTCCACGCGGTCAATCGGAAGCCGGCAGCACATTTCGGCATGAATCGTTTCCACCATTTCCTTCTTGAGCGTCCCGCGACCAACGTCAGGCTGGTTGGTCGCCACGACCAGCAAAAAGCCGGCTTGCTTGAGTTTTGCGCACGCGACGGCGACATCGGGCAGAATTTCAAATTCTTCCAGGTTCCGGGGTGGATACGGTTTGCTGTCGCGTTCCAACGCACGGTTGATGACGCCGTCGCGGTCGAGAAATACTGCTCGGACCAGCTTTGGCGTTTTATGCGAATTTGTGGGCACGAGCAGTAATGACTAATGACTAAATCCTAATGACGAAAGAATGACGAATCCCAAACATCGGATGGCAATTCCCAGATTCATGACTTCCTCCAAATAGCGGCGAATATGAGATGCAGTTCCTTCGCTTCCTGCCAGAGTTTACGCGCTTCGGTTTTCATTTCAGGTTCAGCAGCGGCAATCATTCGCAACCAAAGTTTCGTTTCACGAGCTTCCTTGCGGCATATGCCAATTTTGTTCCTAAAATCCTTTTTTGATACCGCATCGTCCGCTTCGCAATAATTCGCCCCAACGCTGGTTCCCGCGCGGACAAGCTGGCTAATAAGCGAGGTGTTCACCGTGTCTTTTGGGATCATTTTTGCAAATTGAATCACCGCTTCACCGAACTGCGCCATCCGCTCTTCCAAATCAAACTCCGGCTTCTTCGACTGTTCGCTGCCACTCATTTGAGATTCGGACTTTGGACTTTTTTAGTCATTAGGGTTTAGAAATTAGTCATTTCGTAGATTCCCATTTGGTTTGCGCGACTTTGAGCTTGGGATGTGACACCAGCAGATGCCAGATCACGGCTTGAAACGCTTCGGTGTGCGGCGTCACGTGAGCCGGATTCACCGTCGGCACGATGACGCAAGCAGTCGCCTCCTTCGCCGTGTAGCCGCCGTCGCGTCCGACGACGCCAACAATGGAAGCGCCGGCCTTTTTGGCGAGTTGAATGGCGCTGACGAGATTCGGGCTGACATTTTTTTCCAGATTGCCGCCGCCGACGGAGAAAATGAGCAGACCATCTTTTGAATTGAGCCGGCTGCCTTTGAGCCACTCGGTAAAAATCGTCGCCCAGCCCTCGTCATTCGTGCGCGCGGTCAATTCGGAAACGTTGTCGGTGGGCGCGTACGCCTCGAAACCGCAGATTTTGCGGAAATCGTTGACCGCATGGCTGGCGTTGGCCGCGCTGCCACCAACGCCGAGAATGAACAACCGTCCGCCGCGTTCGCGCACGCGCGCCAGTTCATCCGCCGCCTTTTCGATGGCGTCGGGGTTCAGTTGGACAACCAGTTTTTGGACTTCGTCGAGAAATTGTCTGGCAAAGCTCATGGTTTGTTGTGGCGTAGATGAAAACACAGTTGTGAGAAAAATGAAACCCTAATTCCTAAATCCTAATGACTAAATAATGACCAAATCCGAACAACGAATAAAATGCAACGGTTGATTTTTGGATTTCGTGATTGGGTATTATTTCGTCATTCGGATTTATGGTTTGGTCATTCCGGCTTTTCCGGTTTTGAGCAAGGTTTCAAGCTCACTTAATCCGGCCGGTGAACCGATTTCGTAAAAGCGTTCGCGCACTTCATAACCGGCCAATTGCTTTTCCCGGACGAGTTTGCCCATGACTTCAGCCAGATCAAAAGGCTCGTCGGCCGGGTACGCATTGAACACCGCCGCCTGGAACAAGCTCAACCCGTAGTCAATGTGGTGCATTTCCGGCAGGCGCTTTTTTTTGTCATAAACCATAACGCTGCCGTCGCGGAAGACGACGTTGCTGGTGTCGTAGCGGCCTTCGTTACGGTAAACGGTCATGCAGCCGAGCTTGCCGCTGCGCCGGAAAAATTCCGCGATGGGACGATACTCAATCGGCAAATATGAATCGCCGTAGAGCACGAAAAATTCCATGCCGAGCAACGGCAACGCGCGCTTGAGCGCACCGCCGGTGCCGAGCAATTTGGGGCCGTCGAAAGCATAATCAAGTCGGAGACCGAAGGCCGAACCATCGCCAAATTCGCGCTGAATCATTTCGCCGAGATACCCGACGCAGAGCACGACGCGGCGGATGCCGCGCGAACGGAGCAATTCGAGTTGATGCGCCAGAAACGGTTTGCCTGCGACGAGGATGAGCGATTTGGGGATTTTTTCGGTGATGGGACGCAGCCGCGTGGCGAGTCCGCCGGCGAGGACGGCAACGGGAATTTCCAGCGGCGCGCTCACGAAATCACCAGTTTCGTGCCCTCGAAGTCGAACCGGAACCGGACTTCCTTGAGCCCGGCCCGCTGCATGGCGTGGCGCAGCTTGGCCTTGTCCTCGGCGTAAAACATGAGAAAACCGCCGCCGCCCGCGCCGATGAGCTTGCCGCCGAGCGCGCCGCTGGCCATCGCGAGGTCATACCACTCGTTGATCTTCGGGTTGCTCATGCCGCCACTGCGCTGTTTTTTACGCTGCCAGTGCACGTCCATGAGCCGCGCAAATTCGTGGAGGTCTCCGTTTTCGAGCGCCCGCTGGCTTTGCAGCCCGAGGTCTTTGACGAAGTGCAGATTCTCAATCATGGCTCGGTCGTCCTGTTTCGATTTCTGGTCCTGTTCCTTCAAAATGGCCGAGGCCGAGCGCGAATAGCCGGTGAAAAACAAAAGCAGATTGTCTCCCAGATTGTCCCGCGTTTCCCGGGAAAGCTTGAGCGGCCACGCCTCGACTTTTCCACTCTCCAAAAATTTGAAGCAGGTGATGCCACCGTAGGCCGCGATGTATTGGTCCTGTTTGCCGATGGGTTCCTTCAGCCGGTCGAGTTCGATTTCACAGGCTTGGGCCGCGAGGTCGGCGGGATGAACGAGGCTGTTTTTGTGCGTGTGCAACGCCTTGAGCAGGGCGGTCGTGAAACTGCCGGACGAACCCAGCCCGGTGCCCGCCGGGATGTCGGCCATCGAGGCCAACTCCAGCCCGCAACCGTCCATGCCGAGCAGGGCAAACGCTTCGCGGATTATCGGGTGTTCGAGTTTGCCGGCCTCGCTTACGCGCTCCAGGCGCGAGTATTTCACAATCAAGTCGGGCGTGAAATTCTCGTGCAGCGTGATGTAAACATACCGGTCAATCGCCGCGGCGATGAGGAATCCACCGAACTTTTCGTAATACGACGGCAAGTCCGTGCCGCCGCCGCCCAAAGTGACGCGCAAAGGTGAACGGACAATGATCATTTCAGTTCCCGGATTTAGGATTTTGGCCGCGCGGAGTCAAAGTGAAATCCGCTTTTTTGGTAAATTTTTTCCACGACCCGCATCGCGGCGCGGGCTTCCGCCAGACCGGCCCCGGGTTTTCGTTTCAATTGAATGTCCTTTTCGAATTCAATCATCTCGTTTCGCCACGATTCATCCGGGCCGGGAAATTCGTGCAATTTCGTGTCGGGCGGGCCCATTTCCGGTTTCATCTGGTAATGATAAAGTTTCTCGACGCCGTAACTGCCGCCCAGACCTTCAATGTGCAGCTTGGCATTGCGTCCGTAAATTTCAAACGAGAAAAGGTTCTTCCATTCCGTGCAACTGACGTGCAGCCACGCCGTCCGGCCTTTGGCCGTGCGCAAATCCAAAAAGGCATTGTCGTCCACCGGCATGTTCCAAAAAAAAGTTGCCGCATGACCGTTGACCTTCGTGAAGCGGCCCAGAAACCAGCCTGCCAGATCAATCAAGTGAACCCCTTGATCAATCAGTTCACCGCCGCCGGAAAGTTTCGGGTCGGCACGCCATTCCTGGTCGTAGCCCACGCGTCCACCGTGGCCATAGCGCGCACGAATGAACATCAAATCGCCCATCACGCCGGATTCAAAAATCTCCCGTGCCTTGATGAACGCCGGATGGTAACGATGATTGAAACCCACGCGGACGCGAACGCCATGCTTGTCCGCCAGCGCGGTTAACTCCTCAATCTGCCGGACGGAAACCCCCGCCGGTTTTTCCACCAGCACGGGTTTGCCGGCGCGAATCGCCGCGGCGGAAATTTCCGCCAGCGCCGCGTTGATGGTGGCCACAATCACCGCGTCCACTTGCGGATCAGTAACGGCTTGCCGGTAATCGGCAACCGCGCGCCCGGTCCCGGCCAGCTTCACGAGTTCTCCGGCGCGTGCCAGATTTGTGTCGCAGGCGACAACGAGTTTTGAACCGGCGGGCCAGCCAGCCAGCCGCTTTTTACCAATCAGTCCACAACCGATGATCGCGTAGTTCATTTGCCTCCCCATGCCTTTCCGCGATCCTTGGGCACAATACGGCGCAGCGTGTAGATGTCGCTGTCCAGGTCCTGCTTGAATTCGTCCAGTTTGTTCCACGGGTCCCAAACGGCGCTGATGAGCTTGCCGGTGATGCCGTCGCTTTTGGATGACAAAAGAAACCCGGTCAACCCCAGAACTTTTTCGAGTTGCGCACCATCGTCGCGCGATTGGCCGGAGGCGCGTTCAAATTCGGCCTTGCCCGCCGCCGCAGTGCCGCAAGCCAGAACCTGTTCGGTCATGCGGGTGAAAATCGCGCCGGGGGCGACAGCGTTGATGTCCAGCGGCCGGCCCCGCCATTCGGCGGCGAGCGTTTCCACCAATCGCACGACGCCGGCCTTGGACACGCCATAAGCCGCGAAATTTGGACGCGGGCTGGCCGCGCCGCCGCCGGAAAAACAAATGATTTTTGCGCGCCGACCCGCTTTGCGCAGCAACGGATAAAACGCGCGGATGGTGAAAAACGTGCCGTCGAGATTCGCCGCCAGCGTGGAACGCCAGGCTGCCGGATCAATCTCCATGGCTGGGCCGATGGGTTCCTGAATGGCGGCGCAACAAATCAATCCGTCCACCGTTCGCCATTTTCGCGCCGCGCCTTTCGCGCAATTTTGCAGCGCCGGCCAGTCGGAGACATCGCATTGGAAACTGAATCCGTCCTGCGGCGAGCGCGCGAGGCGGCAGACCGCATGGCCCCTGGCGGCCAGCGAATCCGCGAGGAATTTGCCGATGCCGCTGCTGCTGCCCGTGATGACGAGGTTCATCGGCGTTGGAGAACCCACTGGTTTTTTTGGAGCCATTGGAGCGTGCGGATGATGGATTGCTCGATGGTGAGCGTCGTCTTCCAGCCGGTGGCGCGGATTTTTTTGGTATCCAGGAAAATGAATGGATTGTCGCCCACCCAGCCTTTGTTGCCGCCGGAATATTCCAGTTTCGGTTTAAGGCCAAGCGCGCTGCAAATATATTTCACCGAGTTGTTGACTTCAACATATTCGTCTGTGCCGAGGTTGTACGTCTCGACATTGTGCCTGGTTTGCTTCGCAGTGGCGCGATTCACCACGAGCAGCATCGCGTCGAGGCAATCGCCAATGTAAAGATAGGATTTCCGCTGTGTGCCGTCGCCGAGTACTTTCAGATGGTCGGGATGGGCAAGCAGTTGTTTGTAAAAATCGAGCACATGGCCGTGCGTGTAGCGTTCACCGAGAATCGAAACAAACCGAAAAATGTAGCCCTCAAAGCCGTAGCCTTCACAATAAGCGTGAATGAATCCTTCACCAGCGAGCTTCGAGGCCGCGTAGAGCGAAGTCTGCACGGGGAACGGATGATTTTCGGGTGTCGGGATGATTTCCGCCTCGCCATAAACACTGCCGGTGGAGCTGAACGCGATGCGTTTGATGCTACTGGTACGCATGGCTTCGAGCACGTTGAACGTGGCGGCGGCGTTTTGCTGGAAATCCTTGTGCGGATGGTCGAGGCCAAAACGGACATCCGCATTGGCGGCCAGATGAAAAACGAAATCACACCCGGCCATCGCATGGGTCAACGCCGACAGATCAAGGCAATCGCCTTCAATAAGTTTAAATTTTGGATTGGCCAGCGCCGATTGAAGAAATTCCCGCTGGCCGGTGGAAAAATTGTCCCAGCCGACAACGCGTTTGCCGTCGGCGAGAAGCCGGTCAACAAGATTGCTACCGATAAATCCGGCCGCGCCGGTCACGAAAATCGTGTCCATCTGTGAAGAGGGAATGTAGCCGCCATTGCCCGCCATCGCCAGCAATTACTGCCGCTGGCGTGCCGTTGCTCCACTTCATGGCTTACCAAGGAGAACCTCAACAAACGACTGGCCATTGTGTTGGACGGCCATTTGTATTCGGCGCCGGTGATCCGGTCGGAAATCTCGGAAGGCAAAGCCCAAATTACCGGTTCTTTCACGGAGGAGGAGGCAAGAGAACTTGCAGCCAAAATCAATAACGCGATCGGCAGTCAGTGACGTTCAGGCAACGGGTCGGGAATACGGCACGGGCACACTGGCTGACCCTTCGCTGGAACCCTGACGGAGGGCCTTCGCCGCGATGTCGCGGCGGAACTGCGCGCCGTCAAAACAAATTTTCCCAACCGCTGCGTAGGCCGCCGCTTGCGCGGATTTCAAGTCCTTCGCCCACGCGGTCACCCCGAGAACGCGTCCGCCATTCGTGACGATTTCGTTCCCGCTTTTGGCCGTGCCGGCATGAAAAACCTTCGTGTTCGGCAATTGCGCCGCGTCTGCCAGGCCAATGATTGGCTTGCCCTTGGCGTAACTGCCGGGATAACCGCCACTCGCCATGACGACACAAACGGACGCCATCTGACTCCATTTCATTTCGATTATGTCCAGCGTCCCGCTCACGCAGGCATCCAGCAGTTCGACAAGGTCGTTTTCCAAGCGCGTGAGATAAACCTGCGTTTCCGGGTCACCGAAGCGCGCGTTGAATTCCAAAACTTTAGGGCCGGTTTTCGTAATTATGATGCCGGGATAAAGGATGCCGCGAAAATCAATCCCTTCCGTCACGCAGCCGCGCATGAACGGCTCAAGAATCTTGCGGCCCGTTTCCGCCAATTCCGTTTCGCTCAGGAATGGTGTTGGACAATAAGTCCCCATGCCGCCGGTGTTCAGACCCTGGTCGCCGTCCAGCGCCCGTTTGTGATCTTGTGACGTGGGGAAAAGTTTGGCTGTTTTGCCGTCGCACAGCGCGTGCAGCGAAATCTCCATGCCTTCCAGAAATTCCTGAATGACAATTTTCGCGCCCGCCGCGCCGAAGGCTTTGCTGACCAGAATTTCGTCAATCGCCATGTTCGCCTCGGCGACGCTGGCACAAATCAAAACGCCCTTGCCGAGCGCCAAGCCGTCGGCTTTCACGGCGCATTTGCCGCCGAGTGACGCGGCGAAGGCCTTGGCAGGTCCTGCCACCGAAAACGTTCCCGCGCGCGCAGTCGGAATGCCGTGTTTCTCCATGAACCGCTGTGAGAAAACTTTCGACGACTCAAATTGCGCGGCTTTTTGGTTCGGTCCCCAAATCCGCAGCCCGTTCTTTTGGAACAAATCCACGATGCCCAGCGCGAGCGGATTGTCCGGCCCGACGACCGTTAGCTCGATTTTTTTCTCCTGCGCGAACGCGAGCAGTTTCGGCAAATCTTCCGCGCCGAGGTTGGCGCATTCGACCAGCGCGCCGCTTTTCGCGAGCCGTTCCTGCGCGATGCCGGCGTTGCCCGGCGCGCACCACATCTGCGTGACGTGCGGCGACTGTGCGAGTTTCCACACCAGCGCGTGTTCGCGTCCGCCCGAACCGATGACCAGGAGTTTCATTGACGAGGGCATTGAATCAGGAAATCGGGAAATCAGGAAAATATTTTTTTGCGGTCATGGAAAACTTCTGGTTTTGCCTGCTCACAACTTGACCGTTTGAAGTCACTGTTACAGACTTGGCGGGTATGGATGTTCTAACTCTGGCGCGTATTCAGTTCGGCGCCACGATCGCGTTTCATTACATCTACCCGCCGTTGAGCATTGGCCTCGGCACCCTGCTCGTCGTCATGGAGGGATTGTGGCTCAAAACCAAAAATCCGGTTTATCACCAGATGGCGCGGTTCTGGACGAAGGTCTTCGCCCTGACGTTCGCCATCGGCGTGGCCACGGGCATTGTGATGGAATTTGAGTTTGGCACAAACTGGGCGACGTATTCGCGTTATGTCGGCGACGTGTTCGGCAGCGCACTGGCGGCAGAGGGCATCTTTGCCTTTTTCCTCGAATCCGGTTTTCTCGCCGTTTTGCTTTTTGGCTGGGACAAGGTCGGCCGCAAGCTGCACTTTTTCTCGACGTGTATGGTCTGTCTCGGCGCGCATTTCAGCGCCGTGTGGATTGTTGTCGCCAATTCGTGGATGCAAACGCCGGCGGGCTATCACCTCGTGGTTCGGAACGGAGTGCAGCGCGCGGAAATCACCGATTTCTGGCAACTGGTATTCAATCCGTCGTCCATGGACCGGCTGTTTCACGTGCTGTGCGGCGCGTGGCAGGCGGGAGCGTTCCTCGTGGTGAGCGTGAGCGCGTGGTATTTGCTGAAAAAACGGCATCTGGATTTTGCCCGCGCGTCGTTGCGGGTTGGGTTGACGGTCGCGCTGGTTGCGTCGCTGCTGCAACTGGTCAGCGGTGACTCCAGCGCGCGCGGTGTGGCGAAAAACCAGCCGGAAAAACTCGCGGCGTTTGAAGGACTTTACAACACGACTTCCAACGCGCCGCTCACGCTTGTCGGATTTGTGGATGAACAAAATGAAAAAGTTGTCGGTCTGCAATGGCCGGGGATGTTGAGCTGGCTGGTCAATTTCGATACAAAGACAACGGTGACCGGCTTGAATGCTTACGCGCCCGAAGATCGTCCGCCAGTCGAAGTGTCGTTCCTGTTTTTCCACGGCATGGTGGGCATCGGCTTCACCATGATTGCCATTGCCGTGTTGGGATTTCTTTATTTCCGGCATGGCTCGCTGCAAGAACGGCGCTGGCTGCTGTGGATTCTCGTGTTCTCCGTGCTGGGCCCGCAAATAGCCAACCAACTCGGTTGGTTC
>JBEKJN010000040.1:0-15165 GCA_050011235.1 Verrucomicrobiota bacterium
GATCCATGATTGCTTGCGCCATAATTTCCCTTTTGTTGGGCTTCTTGGCGACCCGCGGATTTGGCGGCTCGCTGGAAAGAACTTAACATGGATACCCACCGCCGCCGAGTCATTTGTAACCTGAAAACCGAAGTTGATAAAACCGGAGGCAACTGAGGCAACTGCTCTGCCAATTGAGCTACCGAGGCAACCAACATTGTGACGTGCCGCGTTGAATCGGCACCGAAACATTTCATTTCACCGTGGCAAAACAGCAAGCTCTATTGGCGGACTTGAACCGAGAATGCATTTTGTCAAACACTTGCAAAAATGGCGCTTCTTGCAAGGATGTGTCCTTGTCGTATGGAAAAGTTGCCACAGGTAGTTTTGCTTTTGGAATCTTCCCGCGGGGCGGGACGCGCCCTGTTGCGCGGTTTTGCCAATTACGCCCGGCACCATGGTCCTTGGACATTCCATTGGGAGCCGGGCGGCTTGAATGAAATCTGGCCGCGCCTGAGCAAACTGGACGCTCAGGGGGTCTTTCTGCGTGATGGCAAATATATCCAGAAGGTCTTGGCTTTGGGCATCCCTACCGTGGTCGTGGGACATCGCAATGAGGATTTTCCGGATATTGCCCATGTCGTCACCGATTCCGAAGCCGCCGGACACCTGGCGGCCGAGCACTTGCTGGGCTGCGGTTTCAAATATTTCGCCTTCTGCGGCCCCAGTCGCATTCGCTGGTCCGCCGCCCGCCGGGAAAGTTTTCAAAGGCGCTTGAAACAAGCCGGCAAGCAGAGCCATTTTTTTGACGCGCCGGCGGAGGGCGGCAAGACCTCCTGGAGAACAGAACATCTGGCCATGGGACGCTGGCTGAAATTGCTGCCCAAACCGGTTGGGGTGATGGCGTGCAACGATGATTATGCCCATCATCTGGTCGAGGCCTGCAAAACCGCCCAGTTGCATGTTCCCGATCAGGTGGGCATCATCGGTGTGGACAACGATGAACTGGTCTGTGAGTTGTCTTCCCCGACGATTTCGAGTGTGGCAATCAACTTTGAACGCGCCGGTTATGAAAGCGCCCGCCTGCTGGATAAATGGATGCGCCGCGGCAAAATGTCCCGGCCGACCCGGATTGATGCACCGGCCACCCATGTCGTTCCGCGATTATCTACCAACATTCTCGCGGTGGCCGACGCGCAGTTGTTGAAAGCGCTGCGCTTCATCCGCGACCACGTCCGCGAGTACGTGAGGGTGGCGGACGTTGCCCGGGCGGCGGGCCTTTCGCGGAGGGCCTTGGAAAACCGATTCCGCCGGGAATTGGGGCGCTCCATTTTGCGCGAGATTCGCCGGGTGCGGGTGGACCTGATTGCGCGCATGTTGATGGAAACGGATTTGCCGGTGTCCCACATCGCCGAGGCATTGGGCTATGAAAACCTGCAGCATATCGCCCGTTATTTTCGAAAGGAAAAACAAATGAGCCTGATGGCATTCCGCAAACGCTATGGCTCCCGATAGGCAAGGGCGTCGTCCCATCCACGTTTTTTACGGATTCTCAACCATTGAGCATCAGGTTTGCCAGCTTGGAAACTGCGGCCTGTGACTGTAGGGACAAAGCAGGGCCTCTGTGCGCAAAATGGCTAAATTTTTGCCCATAATGGGGCTTGTTCAGGGCGGCATTTATGTTATTAAAGGCTGCCACTGATTACAGAGGCAGGAAGCGACAGTAAGACATTATTACATTATAAAATGATCAAGTTAAAACAATTCGAAGTTTGGTTCATCACCGGCAGTCAACATCTCTACGGCCCTGAAACATTGAAAATGGTGGCCGCGCACTCGCAGGAAATCGCGAAAGCGTTCAATGCCGCGCCGGCATTTCCGGTCAAGGTAGTGTTCAAGCCCGTCCTGACCACGCCGGACGCTGTCACCGCCTTGTGCCAGGAGGCCAACAATGCGCCCAAGTGCATCGGCCTCATCACCTGGTGCCATACATTTTCACCGTCGAAGATGTGGATCAATGGGTTGAAGCAACTCCGCAAACCGGTGGCGCACCTGCACACACAATTTAATCGCGACATCCCATGGTCGTCCATTGACATGGATTTCATGAATCTCAACCAGGCCGCCCACGGCGATCGCGAACACGGCTTCATCTGGAGCCGTCTGCGCCTCAATCGCAAGGTCGTCGTCGGTTTCTGGCAGGAAAAATCCGTCCAGCAAAAACTCGGCGCTTGGTGCCGCGCGGCGGCCGCCTGGCACGACTGGCAGGGCGCGAAGTTCGCCCGGTTCGGCGACAACATGCGCGAAGTGGCCGTGACTGAAGGCGACAAGGTGGCGGCCCAGTTCAAGTTCGGTTACGCCGTCAACGGCTACGGCGTCGGCGATCTGGTTAAGTCCGTGAACTCCGTTTCTGCAAAGGCCATTGATAAACTGGTCCAGGAATACGCCGACACCTACCAAATGGCCGCCGATTTGCGCCCGGGTGGCGCCCGCCACGATTCCGTCTGCGAAGCCGCCCGCATCGAACTCGGCCTGCGCGCGTTCCTGAAGGCCGGCAACTTCAAGGGTTTCACCACTACGTTCGAGGATTTGCACGGGCTGGTTCAGCTCCCCGGCATCTCCGCCCAACGGCTCATGGCCGACGGCTACGGCTTCGGCGCGGAAGGCGATTGGAAAACCGCAGCGCTGTTGCGGGCGATGAAGGTCATGGCTGGCGACCTGCCCGGCGGCACCTCGTTCATGGAGGATTACACGTATCATCTCGATCCGAAGGGCAAAAAAGTCCTTGGCGCGCACATGCTGGAAATCTGCCCGTCCATCGCCGACGGCAAGCCTTCCTTGCAAGTCCATCCGCTCGGCATCGGTGGCAAGGCCGACCCGGCGCGGCTGGTCTTCAACACGCCCGCCGGCCCGGCGTTGAACGCGTCGCTCATTGACATCGGCAACCGGTTCCGCCTGCTGGTCAACGAAGTGGACGTCGTCAAGCCTGACCAGCCGATGCCCAAGCTGCCGGTCGCCCAAGCCGTCTGGAAATGCCGGCCGGATTTTGAAACGGCCTGTGCCTCGTGGATTTACGGCGGCGGCGCGCATCACACCGGCTTCAGTCAGGCCGTTACCACTGAAATGCTCGAAGACTTTGCGGCCATCGCCGACTTGGAGTTTTTGCTTATCGGCGAAAAGACCACGGTTTCCGAGTTCAAGAAGGAACTCCGGTGGAATGAAATTTACTACGGCCTCCGGGACGGATTGAGATCGTGACAACCATGTCGAAAGGTTGATTATTTCATGGCAGATGAACGCATGAAATTTGGGTTATCCATTCTGGTGACGGTGGCGATGCTTACCTGCGGCGCCCAAGCCGAAGTCCAACCAGCGGTTGACTTGTCGGCGCAACCGTTTTCACTGAAGGACGTGCGGCTGCTCGATGGACCGTTCCGCGACGCAATGTTGCGTGACGAAAATTATTTGTTGAGCTTGGATTGCGACCGCCTGCTTTACAATTTCCGCGTCAATGCGCATTTGCCGACGGATGCGAAACCCTACGGTGGCTGGGAAGCGCCGGCGTGTGAATTGCGCGGACACATCGTCGGACATTATTTGTCCGCGTGTTCGTTGATGTTCGCCAGCACCGGGGACGCGCGGTTCAAGGAGCGCGTGGACAAAATCGTTGCCGGACTGGCCGAATGCCAGAACGCGCTGGGCACGAACGGTTCGCACGCCGGTTATTTGTCGGCATTTCCGGAATCGTTCATTGACCGTGTGGAAAATCGCAAGCCGGTCTGGGCGCCGTGGTACACGTTGCATAAAATCATGGCCGGACTTCTGGACGCGAATCAACTTTGCGGCAACGCACAGGCTTTGGAAGTCCTGACCAACATGGCGAACTGGGCGAAATTCCGCGTGGACCGGCTGCCGCCGGCGCAAATGCAAAGATCGCTGGAAACCGAGCAGGGCGGCATGACCGAAGTGCTGGCCAATCTTTACGGCGTGACGGGCGACACGAATTACCTGCAACTGGCCGAGGCGTTCAACCACCAGAGGGTTCTTGGGCCGCTCGAACACGGAGAGGACAGGCTGAACGGCCTGCACGCCAACACGCAAATTCCCAAAATCATCGGCATTGCCCGCGAATACGAGTTCACCGGCAACCCGCAGTTTCTGACTGCCGCTGATACGTTTTGGAATGCCGTCGCGCTGGACCGCTCCTACGTCATCGGCGGCGACAGCGACCGCGAGCATTTTTTCCCGACGAATGTTTTCGCCAGCCACCTTTCCGCCGAAACGGCCGAGACTTGCAACACCTATAACATGCTCAAGCTCACCCGCCACATTTTCGAGTGGCAACCATCGGCAGTCACGATGGATTTTTACGAGCGCGCGCTCTACAACGACATCCTCGCGTCACAAGACCCGGAGAGGGGCATGTTTACTTATTTCATGTCGCTCAAGCCGGACCATTTCAAAACCTATTCGACGCCGGAAAATTCCTTCTGGTGCTGCGTCGGCACCGGTATGGAAAATCACGCCAAATACGGCGACACCATTTATTTTCACGGGGGAAATTCCCTGTTTGTGAACTTGTTCATTCCCTCCGAATTGTCATGGCCGGAAAAAAAGCTCGTTGTGCGGCAGGAAACAAAATTTCCTGAAAGCGACACGACGCAGTTGAGTTTCATATGCGACCAGCCGGCGCAACTCGCGTTGGAAATCCGCTGGCCGGCGTGGGCGGAGAAAATTTCCATTCGCGTCAACGGCAAAAAACAAAAAATCCCCGGCTCGGCCGGCTCGTATGTAACCCTCGATCGCGAATGGAAAAATGGCGACCAAGTGGAAATCCAGTTGGCGATGAAATTGCACGCCGAGCCGCTGCCGGGCGCAACGAACATCATCGCCGTGCTCTACGGACCGATTGTGCTGGCCGGCGACCTCGGCACGAACGGAATGCCGAGTCCGTATGCGGTTAATCAAACCGATTTGGTCAGAGTGCCCGACCCGAAGGTTCCCGTTTTCGTCGGCGACCCAAAAGCTTTTCTGAAACAAATCCGGCCCACGGCGCAGCCATTGGTTTTTGAAACTAAAAACCTTGTCCGGCCGAGCGACGTGACGCTGATTCCGTTCTATCTGGCCAATGACGAACGCTACACGGTTTATTGGAAGCTTCTTTCCGAAGCCGATTGGCAAGCGCAGGCAGCGCAGATGGCCGCCGCCGATACGCAACGCATGGCTGAAGAGGCGCGCGCGGTGGATGTGGTCCACCCCGGCGAATCGCAATCCGAGACCGACCATCGGATGCAAGGTGATGATACGCAAACCGGCGACTTTTATGGAAGAAAATATCGTCACGCCGCCGGCTGGTTCAGTTACGAGGTCAAAGTCTTGCCCGGCGAACCGCAGCAGTTGGCCGCCACCTACTGGGGCGGCGATGCCGGCGCGCGCGAATTTGACGTATTGGTGGACGGGAAAATCATCACCACGCAAAAATTGAACAACAACAAGCCCGGCGATTTTTTTGACGCAGCGTACCCGCTGCCGCCGGAGATCACCAAAGGCAAACAAAACGTCACGGTAAAATTTGCCGCGCACCCCGGCAACATCGCTGGCGGCTTGTTTGGCCTGCGCGTGTTGCGCGCAAAGTGAAAGATCGATTATGCCAGAGAAATATACCATTGGTTTGGACTACGGCACGAACTCTGTTCGCGCCCTCATTGTCAACGTCGCCAATGGGCGCGAAGCAGGCACCGCAGTCTGGAATTATGAATACGGAACCGCAGGCGTGATTTTGTCCCGTGATCCAAACCTCGCCCGGCAGCATCCCGCCGATTACATCAAAGGCGCGGAAGTCACCATCAAAAAGGCGCTCGCGGATGCGAAGAAGAACACGCGCGGTTTCATGCCGGAACAGGTCGTCGGCATCGGTGTGGACACGACCGGCAGCACACCGTTGCCGGTGGATGCCAATGGCCAGCCGCTTGCCTTTAACAAAAAATTTGCCAAAAACCCGGCAGCAATGGCGTGGCTGTGGAAGGACCACACCGGCGTGGCGGAAGCGGCGGAAATCACCGAACTGGCGCGAAAAATCCGGCCGCAATATCTCGCCAAATGCGGCGGCGTCTATTCCAGCGAATGGTTCTGGAGCAAGATTCTCCATTGTTTGCGAACCGCGCCGGAAGTTTTCGGCGCGGCCCATTCGTGGGTGGAATTGGCGGATTACGTTCCTGCCGCGCTCACCGGCACTTTGGCTCCAAACCAATTGACCGCGGGCATTTGCGCCGCCGGGCACAAGGCCATGTTCAACGAGGATTGGGGTGGTTATCCCGACAAGGAATTTCTTTCGCAACTCAATCCCAAACTTGGCGAATTGCGCGACCGCCTTTGTCCGAGGGTCCGCACGGTTGCCCAAGCCGTCGGCGGTTTGACGGCGGAATGGGCGAGGAAAACGGGTTTGCGCGCGGGCATTCCGGTGGCCATAGGCGCGTTCGACGCGCACCTCGGCGGCATTGGCGCCGGCGTTGCGATCGGCACGCTCGTAAAAATCATCGGGACGAGCACCTGCGACATCGCGGTCTGGCCGAACACGGAAAAACTGGCGGACATTCCCGGCTTGTGCGGCATTGTCAATGGCAGCGTCCTGCCCGGTTATTTCGGACTCGAAGCGGGGCAGTCGGCGGTGGGCGACATTTTCAACTGGTTCGTCAATTACCTTCAGCCCGGCGGGAAGAAAATTGGCTCGCACGAGGAACTCACCAAAGGCGCGGCAAAACTTCAACCCGGCGAATCCGGATTGCTCGCGCTCGACTGGAACAACGGCAACCGCACCGTTCTCGTTGACCAGCGGCTTACCGGCCTGCTCATCGGCCAGACGCTGTACACCACGCCGGCGGAAATTTACCGCGCGCTCATCGAAGCCACGGCCTTCGGCGCGCTCACCATCATCAACCGTTTCGAGGAATACGGCGTGAAAATTGAACAGGTCGTCAACTGCGGCGGCATCGCGGAAAAAAACCCGCTGGTGATGCAAATTTACGCTGACGTCACGGGGCGCCCGATGAAAATTTCGCGTTCGGCGCAGACCTGCGCCCTCGGCGCGGCCATCGCCGGCGCGGTGGTTGCCGGCGTCCACCGGGATTTTGCTTCGGCACAAAAGGCGATGACGGGGTTGAAGTCGAAAATTTTCAAACCGGATCCGAAGGCGCATGAAGTTTACCGCGAACTGTATCCGCTTTACCGGAAATTGCATGACGCGTTTGGCACGAAGGAGTGGACCGGCAATCTCCAGGACGTGATGAAACGACTGATTGACATGCGCAACCGGGTTCGGAAATAATTTCGCCAGCCCCCATGCTTGAGGACTTAAAGCGGCAGGTCTGCGAGGCAAACCTTGATTTGGTCAAGGAGGGCTTGGTCATCCAGACTTGGGGCAACGCCAGCGGCATTGACCGAGGCCGCGGCCTCGTCGCCATCAAACCGTCCGGCGTGCCTTACGCCAGCATGAAGCCGCAACACATGGTCGTCGTCTCGCTGGAAACGGGCAAGGTCGTTGACGGCTATCTCAAACCGAGTTCCGACACTGCGACACATCTGGTGCTTTACCGCGCGTTCCCGAAAATCGGCGGCATCGTCCACACGCACAGTCTTCACGCGACGGCCTGGGCACAGGCGCGCCAGGGCATCCCATCCTACGGCACGACTCAGGCGGATTATTGGTACGGCGATGTGCCCTGCACGCGATTGCTCGCGCCCCGGGAAATCAAGGGCGATTATGAGGCGAACACCGGACGTGTCATCGTCGAAACTTTCAAGAAGCTTGACCCGATGCAGCATCCAGCCGTGTTGGTGGCCAATCACGGTCCCTTCGCCTGGGGCACCAGCGTCGAGGATGCCGTACATAATGCCGTCGTGCTGGAATTCATCGCGCAGTTGGCGGCTGAAACCTTGCGCCTCAACCCAAAAATCAGGCCCATGCAACCGGCATTGCTCGACAAGCATTTTCTCCGCAAACACGGCCCGAAGGCATATTACGGCCAGAAATAAATCACCAAACCAAATGAAAAACATCACTCCATTCATCCTGTTATCAGCGACTGGACTTGCTGCCGCCTGTTTTGTAGGCTGCGCCACCATGTCAAACTCAACTGCATCATCTATTGATACCATTACGAAGGCGCCGTTCGGCAAAACGCAAGACGGCGTGCCCGTTGAAATCTACACCTTGCGCAACCGGAACGGCTGCGAGGCGCGAATCATAACTTACGGTGGCATTGTGCAGAGGCTTACCATGCCGGACAAGAACGGCAAGTTCGCAGACATCGTCCTCGGTTTCGACAGCCTGGACGGCTACACGCGGGACAGCTATGTCAAAGCCTGCCCGTATTTCGGCGCACTCATCGGGCGTTACGGCAACCGCATCGGCGGCGGCACGTTCACACTCGACGGGCAAACCTGCACGCTGCCGCAGAACGACCACGGCAACACGCTGCATGGCGGCTTGAAGGGGTTCGACAAGGTTGTTTGGACGGCGGTGAAAGCCGATATCGGCCCCGAAGGTCCGCGGCTGGTTTTGAATTATTTGAGCAAAGACGGCGAGCAAGGTTTCCCCGGCAACCTGAACGTTGCCGCGACCTACACGCTGACCGACGACAATGCATTGAAGCTGGCTTTCACCGCGACGACTGACAAGCCGACGGTGGTGAATCTGACGCACCATTCTTATTTCAACCTTTCCGGTCAGGGGAATGGCGATACTCTGGACGAACTGGTTTACATCAATGCCAACCAGACGACGCCGGTGGACAGCAAGCTGATTCCGACCGGCGCGTTTGCCGACGTGACGGGCACGCCGTTTGACTTCCGCACGCCGACGGCTATTGGCGCGCGCATTAACGACCCGAATCAAATCCTCCAATACGGCCCCGGCTACGACCACAACTGGGTCATCAACAAGCCGCTCGGCAAGTTTGGTTTGCAGGCGCGCGTGACCGATCCGATCAGTGGCCGCATGATGGAAGTCTGGAGCGACCAGCCCGGGCTGCAGTTCTATGCCGGCAATTTCCTCGACGGCACGCTCACCGGCAAGGACGGCAAGGTTTATCAGCGCCGGTCCGCGTTCTGCATGGAGCCGCAGCATTATCCCGACTCGCCGAATCATGCCAACTTTCCTTCAACCGAATTGAAGCCCGGCCAGACCTACCACTGCACGATTGAGTATAAATTCAGCGCCGAATAATCAGGCTGAAAAACTTAAATCCTATGAATGAAATAACCAACAGCGTGATGGCGGCAACCAACAACATGGACGTGGCCACGAATGCCCTCGCCACGTCGTCCGTGGCGGGAGGAATGAACGGCACGGTGTTCAACAGCCTGGACCTGGCCGTCATCATCGCCTTTGCCGTCGGCATGATCCTGACCGTCTGGTATTCCATGCGGAAGAAGAACGAGTCCGGCAAGGACTACTTCCTCTCCGGGCGCGACGCGAACTGGCTGCAGATTGGCTCCTCCATCTTCTCCTCGAATATCGGTTCCGAACACCTCGTCGGTCTCGCCGGCGCCGGCTTTCTCACCGGCATGGCCATGGCCCATTGGGAAATGCACGCTTACTGGATCATCATTCTGGGCTGGGCTTTCGTGCCGATCTACGACCGCATGAAAATATTCACCATGCCGGAATTCCTCGAACTGCGCTTCAGCCGCGGTTCGCGCAATGTCTTGAGCCTGCTCACCATGGCCAGCCTGGTGTTGACGAAAATCGCCGCGACAATTTACGCCGGCGACGTCGTCATCCGCACCCTGTTGAATGTTCAAACGGTTCCAGTTCCATTTCTTGGAAGGATTGACGTCTTCTGGGCCATCGCCTTGGGGTTGGCGGCGACGACCGGCCTTTACACCATCTTCGGCGGCATGCGGGTGATCATGTATACCGCTGTGCTTCAGGCGCCGGTGCTGATTTTCGGTTCCGTCTGCATTCTTTACACGGGACTTCACGTTTTAGGCCACGGAAGCCTCATTGACGGCTGGCATGCCACCCTGGCAACGGTTGGTAGTAATGTGCATTTGATTCGTTCGGTTCATGACCCGGTCTGGTCGTGGACTGCCGTTTTGCCGGCATCTGCAATCATTGGCTTCTGGTATTGGTGCACCGACCAATACATCGTCCAGCGCGTGCTCGCCGGCAAAAACCAGCAGGAGTCCCGCCGCGGCACCATTCTCGCCGGCTTCTTCAAACTGACCCCGGTGTTCATCTTCCTGGTGCCGGGCATGATTGCCTTTGCGCTCACCAAGACGCCCGGCGTCGGTTTCAGCACCAATGGCGACGCCGCCTATACATCGCTCGTCGCGCAGATTCTGCCCCACGGCCTTCGCGGCATGGTGGCCTGCGGCATGATCGTCGCCCTCATGGCGTCGCTGGGCTCCAAGTTCAATGCTTCCGCCACACTCTTCACCATGGATTTCTACCGGGAATGGTATCCAAACGCTTCCGGCCGGACTGAAGTGTTTGTCGGCCGGCTGGCGACAGCGGCCATTGTTTTTCTCGGCATCTGCTGGGTGCTGGTGATTAAAAGCCTGCATTCCAATCTTTATGTGTATCTCCAGAGCGTGCAGGGATACCTCTCGCCGGCCATCGCCGTGCTTTTTGTGATGGGCGTGTTCTGGAAACGGGCCACGGCTCCAGCCGCCTTTTGGTCCTTTTCCTTCGGGGTCGTGGCGGGATTTGCCCGTCTGGCGGCGGACATTTATATGCGAAGCTATGAAACCGTTGTCACCGGCGCGAAAAACGATCTTTACCACCAAGTGATAACCCTTGATCAATACAAGGCGATTATTGCACCCATCCAGCAAAAATATGGATTGATTTATGATTTGTGGACCATCAACTGGCTGTATTACTGCCAGATATTGTTTGTATTGACGGCAGTTTTGATGGTCATCATCAGTCTCATGACCAAGGCGCCGGACCCAAAGACGATCAAATACACCTGGTATGGCGCCACGCCGGAGGAAAAGGCGGCCACCAAAGCCAGTTGGAATGCCCTGGACGTCATCCTGAGCTTGATTGTTATCGGCTGCGTCGTCCTGTTCTACATCAAGTTCTGGTGATCAAATCTCCCGCGTAAAGGCTGCGGTGCCGCACGGGCCGCAGCCTTTTAGTTTATGGTAGGAAAAAAATTCATCGGGCTGCATGTGGTGGCCTGGCTGTTTTTGGCGGCGGGTTGCCTGCGCGCCCAGGACATTTCACCCGATACCAACCTCACCGCGCGCGAGGAACAAATCATCACCGCCGCCAAAGCCGATGCCGCACCCCGGTTCAACGGCGCGCGCATCATCGGTATCCGGCCCGGCACACCATTCCTCCATTCGCTGGCGGTGACCGGCGCGCGTCCCATCACTTTTTCCGCAAAAAAACTGCCCACCGGCCTGTCGCTGGACCCGCAAACCGGCATCATTACCGGCGCGCTGAAGGAAAAGGGAGAATTCACCTTCACCGTGTCCGCCCAAAATTCCGCCGGCAGAGCCGGGGCCGAAATCAGAATCATTTGCGGCGACACACTCGCACTCACGCCACCGATGGGCTGGAACAGCTACGACGCCTTTGGCGATTCCGTGTACGAATCCGAAGTCATCTCGAACGCCACGTGGTTCAAGGAGCATCTGCAACCGCTCGGCTGGGACACCGTCGTGGTGGATTTCCGCTGGTATGACCGCCTGGCCGATGGCATCCGCCATCAGGACCCCGAAGGCGTGACCATTGACGGGTTTGGCCGCTGCATCCCGCCGGTCAACCGTTTTCCGTCCGCCACGAACGACGCGGGCTTCAAACCGCTCGCCGATAAAATCCACGCGATGGGGTTGAAATTTGGCATCCACATCATGCGCGGCATTCCGCGAAAAGCCGACGAAGCAAACCTGTCCATCGCCGGTTCGAATTTTCACGCGGCGGACGCCGTGCGATCTGAAGGCGACCCGAACCGCACCTGCGCTTGGAACCGCGACATGTTCGGCGTGGACGCGACCACCGATGCCGGTAAAGCGTGGTACGCAAGTATAGCGAAACAATACGCCGATTGGGGTGTGGATTACATCAAGTGCGACGACATTGCGAATTTGCAGCGCGGAAAAATCTATCCGGCGGAGGAAATCGAGGCGGTCTCGACCGCTTTGAGAAATTCCGGGCGTTCGATCATCTTGAGCCTTTCGCCCGGGCCTGCGCCCGTGAACCACGCGTCGCATCTGGCGCAGTTCGCAAATCTCTGGCGCGTCTCCGGCGATTTTTGGGACAACTGGCGTTCGCTTAACCGCAATTTCGGCTTGTTCGCGGCGTGGTATGACGGCGGCGCGCCCGGCCACTGGCCGGACGGCGACATGATTCCGTTCGGCCACATCTGCCAGCGCAATTGCGACGTGCATCCCGACCGTTGGACGCGCTTCACCCGCGACGAACAGCTCACGCTCATGTCGCTCTGGGCGCTTGCACCGTCGCCGCTCATGTTCGGCATGAACCTGCCGGACAACGACGCCTGGACGACCGCCATTCTGTCCAATCCCGAAGTGCTCGCGGTGAATCAGGATTCGCTTGGCAGACAGGCACGGCGGATGACCGGCACGGCACAAATCGCTGAAACGTGGATGAAATCGCTGGCGGACGGTTCGTCGGCCGTCGGATTTTTCAATCGAACCGACCAGCCGGTAAAAGTGGATTTTTCGTGGCGCGAACTTGGATTTCGTTCCGCGCCCAAAGTCCGCGACTTGTGGTTGCGGAAGGATTTGGGGCGTCAGAAAAATTTTGTCACCGAACTCCCGCCGCACGGCTGCGCTTTGCTGCGGGTAAAGTGAAAGCCGTCCCGGCTTGTGGAGGAAAACGCGAAGCAGTCGCGGGTGATGAAAATTCCGTAACGAGAATCCGGATTACGATTAAGATTAAGATTGGGATTAAGGAAATTAAAGCTGGCTTGCCGAGTCGTAGCTTGGAGCGCGTCTTGGCACAAAGCTCCCGGCCCGCCTTCGTGCTTCGCGCTCCGGCGCGGCAGTCTTCGCTCTGTGCTGCGCTCCGAGCGAAGGCTGGCGGAGAGAGAGGGATTCGAACCCCCGATACCCTTTTGGAGTATGCACGCTTTCCAGGCGTGTGCCTTCAGCCACTCGGCCATCTCTCCACCAGCCGCACTGTCGCCAACCTGACCGCATTTTTCAATTCAAATTCAGCGCACCTTGATCTTAATCTTAATCTTAATCGTAATCTGCCTTGCCGCGACTTGCCGTTGCGCCGTTTTTCAGGCAGAATTCCTGGCGATGAAAAAAATCAAATCGTCCGATTCCCTGCGGCCTCACTCGAGCATTATGTTTGACGGCTACGAACGCGCCGCCGCCCGGTCCATGCTTTATCCCGTCGGCTTCAAGCCGGAAGATTTCAAAAAACCGCTCATCGGCATCGCCTCCACCTGGGGCGACGTAACCCCGTGCAACATGCACATTGACAAGCTCGCGCGCGAATCCGAGCAGGGTGCCAACGCCGCCGGCGGCAAGGCCATCGTCTTCAACACCATCACCGTGTCCGATGGCATCTCGATGGGCAGCGAAGGCATGAAATACTCGCTCGTCTCGCGCGAAGTCATCGCCGACTCCATCGAAACCGTCGTCGGCTGCGCGGGCATGGACGGCTTTGTGGCCATCGGCGGCTGCGACAAAAACATGCCCGGCTCGGTCATCGCCATGGCGCGGCTGAACCGGCCGGCGGTGTTTGTTTATGGTGGAACGATTTTGCCCGGATGTTTGACAACAGAGGTAGGGTTGTCGCGCCGCGACGACCGGACATCGCAGCGCGATGTCCCTACCAAGGGAAAATTATTGGACATCGTGTCCGTGTTTGAAGCCATCGGCGCGTATGCCAACAAGAAAATTTCCGACGCCGAATTGCAGGCCGTTGAGCAATGCGCCATTCCCGGTCCCGGCTCATGCGGCGGCATGTACACCGCCAACACCATGGCCAGCGCCATCGAAGCGCTCGGCATGAGCCTGCCCAACAGCTCCGCGCAAAATGCCATCTCACCGGCGAAAATGGACGATTGCCGCCGCGCCAGCGCCTGCGTCATCGAAATGCTCAAGAGCGGTTTGCGTCCGCTCGACATTTTGACGAAGAAAGCGTTTGAGAACGCCATCACGCTGGTCATCGCGCTGGGCGGTTCGACCAACGCCGTGTTGCACCTGCTCGCCATCGCGCACTCGGCGAAGGTGAAGCTGACGCTCGACGACTTCAGCCGCGTGGGCAAAAACGTGCCCGTGCTCGCGGATTTGAAACCGAGCGGCAAACATTTGATGTCCGAACTCGTGGCCATCGGCGGCATCCGGCCGTTGATGAAAACGCTGCTCGACCAGGGACTGCTCCACGGCGACGCCCTGACGGTGACCGGCCAGACGATGGCGCAAACCCTCGAAGGCGTGCAGCCCTATCCCAAAGGCCAGACCATCATCCAGCCGTTCGACAAACCGATCAAAAAGGACAGCCATTTCGTCATTATGCGCGGCAATCTCGCCTCCGAAGGTGCCGTCGCGAAACTCACCGGCAAGGAAGGACTGCAATTCAGCGGCAAAGCGATTGTGTTCAACAGCGAGGAAACCGCGCTGCAAGCCATCCTCAACGGCACGGTCAAGAAAGGCCACGTGATTGTCATTCGCTACGAAGGGCCGCGGGGCGGACCCGGGATGCGCGAAATGCTTTCGCCCACCAGCGCCATCATGGGCAAAGGACTGGGCAAAGACGTGGCGCTCATCACCGACGGCCGGTTCAGCGGCGGCAGCCACGGCTTCGTGGTCGGCCATATCACACCGGAAGCGTATGTGGGCGGGACAATTGCGCTGGTGAAGAACGGCGACTCCATCACCATTGACGCCGGTAAACGGCAAATCAACCTGGACATTCCCGCGAAAGAAATGGCGGCCCGCCGCAAGGCGTGGAAAAAGCCCGCGCCCCGCTACACCCGCGGCGTGCTGGCCAAGTACGCCGCTCACGTGACGAGCGCCTCATTCGGCGCGGTGACGGATATGGATTTGAAGTTGTAAAATCTTTTGAAGCTTCGCCCGGCCACACTAAACGACGTAAAGCAAGCCGAGACAAGAAACTACACCCGGGGGCGGGTGTACTCCCCATTCCATTCGCATCGGAACACGCCATAAAATTCATTTCGCGTTTGTCAGCCG
>JBEKJN010000041.1:0-15151 GCA_050011235.1 Verrucomicrobiota bacterium
GGTCCGACTTAAAAGTCCAAAGGGAATGTGGACGGTGATACCGGGTGATTAACCATTCTAATTCCACCAGGATTTGTCCCCATTTTAGGTGACATGACAATTTTGCCGGGTGTCTATTATTATCTTGGCATAACCTTTGTGACAAAAAAACGTCTTGTAAGTAATCGTTTAATGTGGCTGCATGACAAGGGTGAGCAGTGCATTTATCAGGCTGTCAATTGTCTTTTTTTCGTCCCGATGAACGCAGGGCCGGGCATGGCAGAAACAGGGGCGGGGAGGCCATGAATTATACAAACCCAAACCGCAGCCAGTTCCTTATTTAAAAACCAAACGAGCAACCAATCAAAACCAAAACCACACTATGAAAAAAACCCTGATTAAAAAAATAACCTGCCTCGCCGTTCTTGGCGCGGCCCTGGCTTGGGCGAGTGGAACCGCCCGCGCCCAGGTGACAACCAATTTTTTCACCTTTAGCGGCTCTGCTGATGGGCTCACTTACCCTGGTGGTTGGGCCTTGCAAGGTGACGGCAGCGGCTATGACCCCGCGGTGGATAACACTGGCGACGGAGGAGGCTCATATAATTTTTACCAAGATTTGTCTGCCGGCGACCAGCTCGACATCTGGAGTTATTGGTCGGGCAATAATGGTTGGCCTTACATCTGGAATTCGAGCTCTAACGCTAATGTGCTGGATTATGTGGATATGACCATTTACACCAATATTTCATTTGACGTGCTGTGGGATACCGCTAATTCCACCATTAGCATCGCCGACTTCAACGATGAGGCCTTTGCCGGTGGAAACGGCGATTGGGGGATGGAGTTTGTTTGTGTTGACGGCTCCGGTCAAACTTGGGTAAATGTTAAAACCTTTCAAATTCCCGCGGCGGCGAGCAGCGGCTGGCAGCATGTCAATATTCCCATTCCCACTGGTCTTTCCATCGACCAGACAGTCGGGTTTGCGTTCAAGAAATGGACCGGCTCCGGCTATACAGGAATTGCATCCTGGTGGATAGACAACATCGCGGCGGAAAGGCCGGGTGCGCCACCGCAATCGCCAACTTTGAGTCCTCCGGCACCTGTGGGCGCCCAAGGGTTGAACATATACGATGATGGCAATTCCGGCGACCGCCAAAGTGTCGCCACCGTTGTGGCCGGCTCGCCGGACTTAAATTATTCTTGGAAGGGCAGTGCAAATCCGGTGACTTATTCCGTCGATATCGCGCAAGCCCCGGCTGCCAGCTACACCGGCTATCAAGTCCACATCATGATTATTCCGGGTGATAGTATAACGGACCTTGCACCGGATTGGAATCAAGCCAATGCGCTGGTTCTTTTCATACAGCGCCAGCCCAACGGCAGCGTGGTCGGCAATTTGCGTTACAAGCTTAACCAGGCCAACAACAACACCTGGCTGTATGGCTCAGACACCAATGTGTTTGGCCCGAACCCGAGCCACCCCGCGACCAACACGATTGTGCCCACCTACGGCGGGCTTTTGGGTTCCGTGACCAATGCCAGCGGCTATGTCGGCACATGGAGTGTCACGATTGACAGCAGTGGCAACATTACGCTTGCGAGTCCCGGTAGCACCAACACCTGTGCGTTCCCTTCGGGTGACGATGCCGCGTTTGTCTCTCCCGTGACGGTCTACTGGGGCACGCAGCCTGATAATAACGGCTTTTACCAAGATGTTGTGCTCAGCGGCGTTCACATCAACGGCTCGCTCAACTCGTTGAATGTGAACTTGGTGAACGCGTCGCTCCCCTCATCCTTGGTGGCCCGCTACAGTAGCAGTTCCTCTGTGTTTGAAACGCCGGCCGATGCCGTGTATTGGCTCCAATGGACCTTGCCGGATGCCGGCTACGGACTGGAAAGCGCTTCGAGTCTGATGGGTTCCTGGGCGCCAGTTACAGGACCACCGGTTACAACAACCAATTACGTGAACACCTTCGACACCTCCGGTTCGTTTACCGCTACCCGCAATTATAACCCGCCGCCCTTGTGGATAGGCTATGATAGTGGCGATGATGCCAGCCCTACGGTTACTTGGGCCTCGGGCTCGACATACGATGCGGGCAACAGCGCCAGTTCCGGCTCTGCAAAACTCAGTTGGACGTGGGCCGGCGGAAGTGGCAATGAGGCTTTCACGTTTGACGTTTTCGGTTCCGCACAAGACTTATCAGGCGGAACATTGTCGTTTGATATTATGATAGATCCTTCCTCGACGGCAGGCACTAATGGGGATTATGGCACTTTTAGTGTGGCCACTCGCGCTCAAGACTACACTTGGAACGGCACGAGTGAGTACACGCCACTGCTAACCGCCGCAGGCGGCAATGTTGGTCAGTGGGCAAATGTTAGTATCGATCTGGGAACTGGCGTTGATTCTTCAGTTCGCGCGCTCACATTACAGATCGCCAACGACGGGAACATCACCGGGACGCAGACCATTTATATTGATAATCTTCAATTAACTACATCGCCGGGAACGGCTGTGACAAAGTACAACATTGGCGGCAAGCGTTCGCTGTACATCACCAGCCCCATGCTGCAGCCGGACAGCGGCGCGCGCTTCTTCCGGTTATCGAACTAGCCGGGTTCGCAGTAATTGTGAAGGTTTGATGGGTTCAAGTGCCGGCCTCGTTTGAGGCCGGCACTTTTTTTAACAGGGGTTTGGCCCCCCAACATCTTTGCCGAGTTTGACTGGTGACCTGGCCGGTCGTTCCCAGCCGTTCCTTGGGGAAGGCAACGGTGAAAAGTGCCGTAACTTTTTCATCGGTGCCTTGGTAGTGGGCTATTTTGGCTGGTAGGGACGACCTGCCGGTCGTCCGAGGCCGCGCAGCAGCGCGGCCCTACCATTCAAATCGTGAACCAGAAATCCAAAGTAGCCCACTACTCCGGTGCCATCCTTTCATTTTCCCTCCACGATGATATAGTGTCCGCGCATGAGCACTGACATGAGTTCCCCGCATCTATTTCAACCGCTGACCATCAAATCGGTCACGCTGCGCAATCGCATCGGCGTGTCGCCCATGTGCCAGTATTCGTCCGAGGACGGTGTGGCGACGGACTGGCACCTGGTGCATCTGGGGTCGCGTGCGGTCGGCGGCGCGGGCCTGATCATCGCCGAGGCCACGGCGGTTTCGCCGGAAGGCCGCATCACACCGGGCGACGCGGGCATCTGGGCCGACAAACACGTGGAACCGATTGCGCGCATCAACCGGTTCATCAAGGCGCACGGCGCGGTGCTGGGAATCCAGATTGCCCACGCGGGCCGCAAAGCTTCGGCGGCGCGACCGTGGGAAGGTGGTGCGCATCTGGCCGATAATGCGGGCGGCTGGCCCACACTGGCGCCCAGTCCCCTGCCCTTCGGCGATGAACTGCCAAAAACACCGCGCGCCATGAGCGAGGCGGATATTGTCCGTGTGCAAAATGAATTTGTGGCCGCGGCCAAACGCGCTCTGGCGGCCGGTTGCGAATGGCTGGAATTGCATTTTGCGCACGGTTATCTGGCGCATGAATTTCTTTCGCCGCTTTCCAACCAGCGCACGGACCAATACGGCGGCACTTTCGAGAACCGCATCCGTTTTCTGCTGGAGACGACCCGCGCGGTCCGGGCCGTGTGGCCGGACAAACTGCCGCTGGCGGTGCGGATTTCATGCACCGACTGGGTGGAAGGCGGCTGGGACCTCGAACAAAGCATCGAGCTGTCGCGGCGGTTGAAGGCCGGGGGTGTGGATTTGATTGATTGCAGTTCCGGCGGCACGGTGCCGCACGCGAAAATTCCCATCGGCGCAGGCTATCAAGTTCCCTTCGCCGAACGCATCCGGCGCGAGGCGGGCATCGCGACGGCGGCCGTCGGCTGCATCACCGAGCCGACCCATGCCGACGAGATCATCCGCAACGGCCGCGCCGACGTGGTGCTGCTGGCGCGGGAATTTTTACGCGAACCGTATTGGCCATTGCGCGCGGCCAAAGTTTTGCAACAGAAAGATGCGCTGAAGATACCCGTTCAATACGATCGGGCGTGGTGATTTTAAGGCCATTGACGGAACGGTTTGGACGAACAGTTCAATGATTAGGAAGAAATGGCAAGAATGAAGAAAACAGTTTTAATCACAGGCACGTCATCTGGCATCGGCAAGGCTGCGACCAAGCTTTTCGCAAGCAACGGCTGGAACGTTATCGCCACGATGCGGAAACCAACCACGGAAACAGAACTGGCCCGCATGAACGACATGCTGGTGACCCGCCTCAATGTTCAAGACCGCGACAGCATCAAGCAGGCAATCGAAACCGGCATCGCACGCTTCGGCAGGATTGACGCGTTAATCAACAATGCGGGCTACGGTCAATACGGCCTGTTCGAAGCGATACCACGGGAGAAGATTCAGGAGCAGTTCGACGTCAACGTCTTTGGCGTGATGGATGTCACGCGCGCCATCCTGCCGCATTTCCGGAAGAACCAGGGCGGGCTGATTATCAACATCAGCTCCGGCGCCGGTATCTTCACCCTGCCGATGATTTCGCTCTATTGCGCCAGCAAGTTCGCCCTGGAAGGCTTCTCGGAGGCGCTGGCCTTCGAACTCGCGTCGCAGAACATCGTCGTCAAGCTCGTCGAGCCACACGGCGGCGTTACCAGCACCAGTTTTTCGGAAAGAGCGGGCCAGGACAACGCCGACGACGCCTCACTTACAGATTACGACAACTTCGTCGCGCACACGAAAGAAGCCTTTGCCAACATGACCGCAGCGCGGACGACGAGCGCGGATGAGGTTGCCAAGGTCATTTACGATGCCGCCACTGATGGCACAGACCGGCTTCGTTATCTGGTCGGCGACGACAGCCGGGGTTTCATCAAAGCCCGGCAAGAGCTGTCCGACCAAGACTACGTGGATTTCATGCGGTCTCGATTCCAACCGAAGTTGTGAGGTAAGGGACATCCCGCCGGGATGTCCGAACGTCCTGGCGCATTGCAGTTTCATTGACCGAATGGGAAATGTTTTCTAGCCTCCACGCATGGCAAAGAAAGCCGCTGCCACCGTAGGACAGGCGTCGCGCCTGTCTCCAAAATCAGAAAAGAATGAGACCGGCAATGGTAGGGCTGACCTGCCGGTCGGCCAAGACGCGCAGCAACGCGTCCCTACCACCAAATTGAAATCTTCCGCCCTCCTCGACACCCGCGTCGTTTATTGCGGCGACAATCTGGAACAGCTCACCAAGCTGCCCGACGGTCCGTGCCGGACTGGCCAACATTGGGGCTCGACCCGTGAAATAACGCCCCGCGCAACAACTTCACACTGCCTCCACCGTATTTCACGGGGCGAGACCAGGGAGAAGCGCGCCTTTGAAGACCGCCACGAGAACACCAAGGCTTATCCCGCCATTGCGGGACGCCCGCGCTGCGTGCAACTCGCCCGCGTCCTCAAAAAGACCGGCAGCTATTATTACCACTGCGACTGGCACGCCAACTGCGGTCCATGTTTCCTGGTTCATAAATTCCGGCACAAAAGATGGGGCACGTTTGAAGAATTTGGAAACTAAAAAGCGGTTTACTGATATTGTTTGGTTGTAGCGGCGGTCTGCGACCGCCGAAAACGACGCTCATAGAGCGCCGCTACAGCAGGTTGGTATGGTTCGCGGTTGAATTCAATTTTATTCCCATGCCCTTTGCCTTCATCGTGCTGATGTGCTACTTATAGCGGCATGTTTAAGGCCAAAGCTTATTCTGTGCAGACTCAAACCTCGCCGCTCGCACCGGCTTCCATTCAGCGCCGCGATCCCGGTCCGCACGACGTGCAGATCCAGATCCTTTATTGCGGCGTTTGCCACTCAGACTTGCATCAGGTCCGTAATGAATGGCACAACACGATTTACCCGTGCGTGCCCGGTCATGAAATCATCGGGCGCGTCGTGAAGGCCGGCGCGCAGGTCAAAAAATTCAAGGAAGGCGACGTCGCCGCCGTTGGTTGCATGGTGGATTCGTGCCGCACCTGTGAAAGCTGCAAGGACGGCCTCGAACAATTTTGCGAGAACGGCATGACCTTCACCTACAACAGCCCGGACAAACAAAGCGGCGGCATGACCTATGGCGGTTATTCCGAAAGCATCGTCGTGGATGAAGCCTTTGTGCTGCGCGTGCCCAAAAATTTGAATTTGGCGGCGGCGGCTCCCTTGCTGTGCGCCGGCATCACAACATATTCGCCCCTGCGCCATTGGAAGGTGAGCAAGGGACAAAAAGTCGGTGTGGTCGGTTTGGGCGGACTCGGTCACATGGGCGTGAAACTGGCCAACGCCCTCGGCGCGCGCGTCGTCGTCTTCACCACTTCGCCGGGCAAGACCCAGGACGCCCTGCGACTCGGCGCGCGTGAAGTGGTCGTCTCCAAAAACAAGGACGAGATGCAGAAACACCGCAACAGCTTTCATTTCATCCTCGACACCGTTTCGGCGCAGCACGACATCAACGCTTACTTCGAATTGTTGAAACGCGACGGCACCCTCACGCAGGTGGGCGCGCCGCCCGACCCGCTGCCCGTCCAGGTTTTCAATTTGATCTTCGGGCGGCGTCAATTCGGCGGCTCGCTGATTGGCGGCATTCGCGAGACGCAGGAGATGCTGGATTTCTGCGGCGAGCACAACATCACCTGCGACATCGAACTCATCTCCATCCAGAAAATCAATGAAGCCTACGAACGCCTGGTCAAGAACGACGTGAAATACCGCTTCGTGATTGACATGGCGTCGTTGAAATGAATCGCGATTGAAGGAAATTTGCCGCCCAAAGCAGCGGGACGGGCTTTCGGCCTATGCTTTAATCAAGACGGCCTTGTTCTTTTTCAGGTATTTTTCAATGGTCGCTTTGCCATTGACCAAATTGGGCATGCGAACGGCGTTGGGCTTGGCGAGTTTGTAATGCACCAGCAGTTTGCCAACCATTTCCACCCGGAGATTCAATTCCGCCATGCGCCAGACCTGGCCGCTTTCCAGCGGTTGGAGGCGAATCCGGCGCGCCGGCTTATTGTGCTTCATAACGGAGTCTGCACCGGAACGTTCAATTAAACCAGCTAAATCGCAACGCGATTGAAGAAAGGAAAATTCCCTGTAAACAGGCAAAACCGGGCGCATTCTCACGCCGCCCCCGTTTGGAGTGCCACGTTTACGCGGCCAGTGCGCTTTTCCATCAAAGACAGACCAGCGGCGTGGCCGGTGCGGCCGCCGTAAGTTTGAACGCAAAAGGCTATTTCCTGGCCTTGGCCGCCAAGCCGGGAGAGTGACATTCATTGCGCCATCGCGTAGATTCAAATGGTTCATGAGACGCGGATCACTTTGCATTTTCATTTTGCCGCTGGCGCTGGGATTTTGCCCGGCGCCATCCGCCGGGGCCGATGACGTTCCGCTGGTGCAACGGCAGTGGTTCGAGACGCGTACCGCGCATTTCAACATCTACAGTTGCGGCGCGCCACAGGAGGTCAACAAGGTCGCCGGGCAACTGGAGGAATTTTGCGAAGCTTTTTCGCTGCTGGCCGGGTCGCAGGCGGTCGCCTCGCCGCCGATCGTGGTGATGGCTTTTCCCAATCACGAATCCATGAAACCATTCCTGCCACTCTA
This sequence comes from Verrucomicrobiota bacterium, assembly GCA_050011235.1. Classification (GTDB taxonomy): domain Bacteria; phylum Verrucomicrobiota; class Verrucomicrobiia; order Limisphaerales; family UBA11358; genus UBA11358. The sequence continues at coordinate 7,612 of JBEKJN010000041.1, forward strand.
CCAGGGCCAGCCCGAAAACCTCGCCGGCTTCTTCCAACACGGCAATGACGAAAATCTCATCGTGCTTTCCCTCCCGGAAGCGGGCGCGGCTTCGATGGACATGGCGGTCGTCTTCCACGAATACACCCATCTGCTGTTCCGGAGCAACGACCGCATCTGGCCGCTGTGGCTCAAGGAAGGCATGGCCGAGGTCTATTCCACGTTTCAAACAACCGGATACAGCGCGCTCATCGCCCAGCCAATTGACCATCACCTGCAATTGCTCGCGCACGAACCGTTGATGCCGTTGACTGAACTTTTCGCCGTCACCCACGATTCGCCGCAATACAACGAGCGCGAGCGTCAGGGAATCTTGTACGCCGAATCGTGGCTGCTCACGCATTTCCTGATGGCCGGCGATAATGTTAATTACAGGTCGCACTTCAGGAATTTCACCCCGCTCCTGCAGGAAGGGCAAACCCCGGTGCAGGCCTTCACCAATGCGCTGCAAACCCCCCTGTCGGCGGTGGAATCCGAGTTGCGCCGCTACCTGGCGCGCGGCCAGTTCGCACCCATAAAATTCAACTTCAAGGAAAACGTTGCCGGGGCCAAAACCATCGCCACGCGCAATCTTACTCCGGTGGAAAATTATTTCCGCCTGGGCGATGAACTGTTCCGCATTGACCGCCTCGATGACGCGGAAAAATATTTCACCGACGCGCAAAAACTGGCGCCGGCCAGTCCCCTGCCCTACGAGGGACTTGGACTGCTTGCCGTCCGGCGCGAACAACCCGACGAAGCGCTGCATGAATTGAAGGCAGCGTTGCAACGCGGTTCGGGCAGTTTCCTCGCGCATTATCTTTACGCCTGGGAAAAGTTCCGGCTGGCCGCCGACGCCCAAGGCGGGCGGGGTTCGTTGCCCGGGGAAACGGCGGCGGAAATCCACGACGAACTCCTGAAATCCATCGTGCTGATGCCAAACTTCGGGCCGTCGCATGAACTGTTTGGCATCGTCGAAATGGCGCAGGGCGAAAATCTCCCGCTGGCGGTGCAACACCTGCAACTGGCCCACCAATTGGAACTGGAAAATCCGTATTACCTGCTCGCGCTGGCCGACGCGCAGGCAAGGAACCAAGACCCGGAAGCTGCGCGCCGCACGTTGACCGCGCTGCTCCTGCCCACGGTTGAAGCAAGACTGCGCGCCCGGGCCGAGGAACTCCTCCAGCAAATCACCGGGGCGAATTCAACCCGTTGATTCCTGTTACGACAAGTGTGGGACAGGTTTCGAGCCTGTTTCCGCAATCAAGGAATTGGGATTCGGCTGCCGATCCAATGAAACGACCACAACGTAATTGAAGAAAGGAATTTTTTCTGCAAACAAAATGACATCGGGCGACGCCCGTTGTGAGCGTCGCCCCGGCCTAAGCCGTTTGCGGCAATGATTAGTAACGATCCCGGCGTCCGCCACCGCCACCACCACCGCCACCGCCACCGAAGTCGCGGCGCGGCCCGCGGTCACCGCGGGGACGCTCCTCCTTCGGACGGGCAATGTTCACCGTCAGTTGGCGGTCGCCCAGCGTCGCGCCGTTCATGGCTGCAATCGCTTTCTGCGCTTCCTCCGGTGTGGACATGGTGACGAACGCGAAGCCGCGCGAGCGGCCGCTCATCCGGTCCATCATGAGGTTGGCTTCGACGACCGTGCCGTGGGCGGCAAACGCCTCTTGCAAGTCATTTTCGGTTGTGTTGAAGGAAAGATTTCCCACAAACAATTTAGTGCTCATATTTGATGATTTGCTGTTCAAGACTAACCGTTTTCCAGACTGTCCCCGACCATCGGGTTTCAAATCATCACTGAACCAAGTTCACTTGAAGATTTGCCATGTCCTGAAATGACAAGTTATCTCACAGACGCGGGCACAATAACCGCTTCCGTTCCTTGTGCAAGCACTTTTTCAAACCCAACCGGCCGTTGGTCCGGTGCCAGGCAAGAGTTGATTTTTTTGAGCAAACGGGCATTGTTTGGTGTCGGTTAATTGAGACTCGAATTATGAAATGGCATCCTTTGACCTTGGCAGTGGCGGCGGTGGCCGTGTTGGTAACAGGTTGCGAAACACCGGAAGGCGCGCCGGACAACACCGGCACCGGCGCCCTGATGGGCGGCGCCATTGGCGCGATTTCAGGCGCGGCGATTGGCGGGCCGCGCAATGGCGGCGAGGGTGCCTTGATTGGCGCGGCAGCAGGCTTGATTGCCGGCGGCTTGCTCGGGCATCAGATGGACCAGGACCAGCAGGCGCAGTTGCGCGCGCAGGCGCCGCAAACTTATGTGCGCGTCGAACAAGGCCGGCCGTTGGGCATCGCCGACATCAAGGCGATGGTCCGAGCGGGCGTGGGCGACGATGTCATCATCAGCCAGATCATCAGTTCGCACACGGTTTTCCATTTGAGCGCGGCGGACGTCATTGATTTGCACAACTCCGGCGTGAGCGACCGGGTGGTGAATTACATGATCAACACGCCGAGCACGGCCACGGCAGCGCCGGCAAACACCACCACCGTCGCGGAGGAAGCGCCACCGTCACCGCAGGCGGAAACCGTGGTCGTGGCGCCCGGACCGGGTTACGTGTGGGTTGGCGGCGAATGGGTGTGGAACGGCGGATGGGTTTGGGTGGGCGGTCATTGGGCGTATCCACCGTATCCACGTGCCGTCTGGATCGGCGGTTATTGGTGGAAAGACTATCACGGCTGGCACCGGGCACCGGGGCATTGGCGGTGATTCGTTTCGCCGACGGGCGGCGATCTTCAACCGGCCATCAGTGTCACCCAGACAATCAACCCGGCCAGGGCGGCCAGTGTCACCGGAATGCCCAACCGGGCGAAGTCCCAAAATGAAATGCTGATCCCCATTTCCCGCGCCTGTTGAACGACGATGATGTTGGACACGCTGCCGATGATGATCAAACTCCCGCCAAAACTGTTGGCCAAAGCCAGGATGTAAGCCATGACCGGCTGGGAAAGCGGGACCACCTTGAGCAACAACATCACAGCCGCGGCGTTGTTGATCAGGTTGGACAGCGCGGCCGTCGTCAAGACCAGATTGTGCGGCGCGTTGAGATTGAATCCGCTGCTGGCCAGCCATTGAACGGCCTGGTCCCCACAGCCCGCGGATTCAAATGCTCCGGCCACAACAAATAATCCCATGAAGAGAATCAGAATGGGCCACTCCACCAACCCGAGCAAATCCTCGGTGCGAAATTTGCGGCTGGCCAGGTGAATGCCGGCGGCGGCAAGCGCGACGATTTCCTTGGGCACGCCTGAGAAAAACAGGCCGACGACCACCACCAGAATGACCAGCCCCTTGATTGTGTGCGGCCGGTTGAAAGGAATGGATGAACTTTCCACTGCACTTTGGGCAGGCGCGGATGCCTGAAGATTTTTTTTCGACATCAGCCAGATGATTCCATAGGCGGCACCCATTGCAACGAGGACCGGCACACTGCTCCAAAGCATGTATTTGCCGAAATCCAGGTGCGCGACCTGCCCAATCAGCATGTCCTGGGGATTCCCAATCAGCGTCACCGCCGCGCCGATGTTGCTCGAAACCGCCAGGGCAATCAGAAAGGGAACCGGATTGATGCGTTTGCGCAACAGCGCCGCGCCGACGATGGGCGTAAAGACGTAACAGACGATGTCGTGATTGAGGAAGGCGGAGAGGCCGCCGGTCACCGCCATTAAAAGGAGCATAAATCGCGCGGGATGACCGAGCCGCGCGGAAATGCCATTGGCGACCTTGTCGTAAAATCCCGACAACCGAAGTTGCGCCGAGATGACAAAAAAGCCGAACAGCAGAAAAATCGTAGGCCAGTTGATGTAGGAAACGACACTGGCGGTGGTGACTTCGCCAAAAATCATCAGGGCGATGGCGCCCAACAGGGCGATGCCGGCGCGATTGAGCTTCAATCCGGGAACGCGCCCCATCGCAATGCCGATGTAGGTGATGGCAAAAATCGCCAGAATGACTGGCTCCCGGGGATTGGCAGTGGCAATCAGGACAGGCATGACAATGGGCCGGTTCTATTTCGCGGGAGTGTATCAGTTTGAATCTGGATTATTTCCAAAAAAATCTAAACCAGCGCCACGACAACTATGAAGGCCAGCAGACCTATGGAGAGACTTTTGCAGGGCGTTCTGGCTTGCGTCCAGGCGCGTCAGCTTTTTGGCAATAGATGTGCGAAGAGCCAAATCTTCTTTTTCAAGCTTTTCAACCTTTTCTTTTAATTTGTCAAATTTTCTTGTGAGGTTGAGCATGAATCCACTCTGCGCCATAACAAATCACATTCCTAGCCCAAAGTTGGTTTTCTGATTTCAAACTGATACACCACCTATTTCGCCAGCAGCTTGCGGAGCGATTGCAATTCCTTCCGCCGCTCCCGGTCCGGCTGGGGATAACCCATCTTCAACTCCTTGAGCGTGTCGAGGATGATGTGGGAAACGATCAGCCGGGCGTTCTCCTTGTCGTCGGCGGGAACGACATGCCACGGCGCGTGGCCGGTGCTGGTCGCGCCCAGGCAGGCTTCGTACGCCTTCACGTAATCCTTCCAGAACTTCCGCTCCTCGATGTCCGACCGGCTGAATTTCCAGTTCTTCGCCGGGTCCTCAATGCGGGCGAGGAACCGTTTGCGCTGTTCCTCTTTCGAAAGGTGCAGAAAAAATTTGATGATGCGCGTGCCGTTGCGATGCAGGTGCTTTTCCAAATCCACAATCGAACGGTAACGCTTCTCCCAAATCCTGTCCCCTTCAAGCAGGTCCTCCGGGAGATTTTCGGCGCGGAGAATTACCGGATGCACCCGCACCACCAGCACCTCCTCGTAGTAAGAGCGGTTGAAAATGCCGATGCGGCCGCGCTCGGGCAGGCAACACGTCGTGCGCCAGAGAAAATCGTGCTCCAGTTCCGTGGCGCTGGGTTGCTTGAAGCTGACAACCTCGCAACCCTGCGGATTAACGCCGGACATGACGTGCTTGATGGCGCCGTCCTTGCCGGCGGAATCCATTCCCTGGAAAATCAACAGGAGCGCATGGCGGTTGCAGGCGTAAAGCAGGCTTTGGAGCGCGCTCAATTCCTTGATGTGGCCGGCGAGGATTTTTTGATAATCCTCCTTCGATTGGTAGAACGGCCTCACTTTCGTCGGCCATTGTTTGAGCTTCACCTTTTCGCCTTCGCGAACGCGGAATTGTTTCGGAACGATTTTCATTTGACGGCTTGAAAAGTAGCGCAGACGTCCCGTTTGCAAAAGCCAACAATTCACGGGTCAAGGAGTTTGCGCTATCAAGCCAGCCATCACAGATTGACGCTGCCGAATTTCCTCTCCGCCTCGATTGGGGAGAGGACAAAAGGTGAGGTGTCGAAACCAGATGCACGAGGAATTGACGCCGCCGCCACTTCGGCGCACACTCGCTACCACTATGCCATCCGGGTTTGATGCAGCTTTTGCAAAGGGTAAAGAGCTTGTGGCGGATTTTCGGGCCAACGAGAAATTCCACCTTTCCCCGGCCTGCCGCTGTCATGACCGTGACCGCCAGATTGACGCCCTGGTCTATGACCTTTGCGCCCTCACCTCCACCGAAATCAAAATCGTGGAGGAGGTCGCAAAATGAATAAAAAGCCAAACGATGTAATTATTTTAGGGGCGGGAGCGTCTGCCACTTCAGGCTATCCAATTGGGCGGCAACTGCGATTGCTTATGGCTTTCAAAGATCACTTTCCGGCCGCATTACTAAAAGTTGTTCCAGCGTCCGGCTTAAATTCGCAATCCCATGAACCCTCTTCTTGAAGCCCCTTCCAACCAAACGAACAACCAAACCGGTGCAACGCACCTGTGATTTAATTCCAAACATGAAAACCAAACGAAACCTGATTCAAATCTGCCTGCTATGTGCGGTGCTGCTGCAAGCGGTGAGCAGCGGAGCGCAACCTGTGACCAAGATTACCGGAGGAGAATACCACAGCCTGTTTCTCAAGAGCGACGGCAGTTTGTGGTCCATGGGCTGGAACAGCTATGGCCAGTTGGGCGACGGCACCTACAACAACACCAACCGGCCCGAGCAGATTCTGGCCACCAACGTCACGGCGATTGCCGGAGGATATGACCACAGCCTGTTTCTCAAGAGTGACGGCAGTCTGTGGGCCATGGGTGAGAACGACGAGGGCCAGTTGGGTGACGGCACTTACAACGACACCAACCGGCCCGAGCTGATTATGGCCACCAATGTCACGGCGATTGCCGCCGGAAGCGACCACAGCCTGTTTCTCAAGAGCGACGGCAGTCTGTGGGCCATGGGCTACAATGGCTATGGCGAATTGGGCGACGGCACTTACGGCACTGCCCCGAACTATGCAACCAACCGGCCCGAGTTGATTATGGCCACCAACGTCACGGCGATTGCCGCCGGAGGTTCCCACAGTCTGTTTCTCAAGAGCGACGGCAGCCTGTGGGCCATGGGCGACAACCAGTCTGGCGAGTTGGGCGATGGCACTTACAACGCCGTCAATCCCTTTGGAACCAACCAGCCCCAGCAGATTGTGGCCACCAACGTCACGGCGATTGCCGCCGGAGGCATTCACAGCCTGTTTCTCAAGAGCGACGGCAGTCTGTGGGCCATGGGCGACAACTATTATGGCCAGTTGGGCGACGGCACTTACAACCAGACCAACCAGCCAGAGCAGATTATGGCCACCAATGTCACGGCGATTGCCGCAGGAGAATACCAGAGCCTGTTTCTCAAGAGCGACGGCAGTTTGTGGGCCATGGGCGCGAACGCCCAAGGCCAGTTGGGCGACAGCACTTATAACCAGACCAACCGTCCCGAGCAGATTGTGGCCGGTTCAATCGAAACCATCCCGCCAACCAACCAAATCACGGCGCCCACGCCCGGTTTGCAGGTGAGCAATGCATCTTACACGGTGACGGGCAAGGCCGGTGACAACGTGCTGGTGTCGGACGTGTGGTATCAACTGAACAATACCGGTTGGAATCTGGCATCGAGCACCAATAACTGGACCAATTGGACGGCGGTAGTGACGCTGATGCCGGGAACGAACATCGTGCAGGCATTCGCCGTGGACACGAGCGGCAACGTTTCCACCACCAACAGCGTAAGTTTCGTTTACATGTTAAGCGCAGTGCTGACTGTGTACACCAATGGCAACGGGACCATCAACACGAATTACAACGGCGCGTTGCTGCAAATTGGGCAGAACTATTCGATGACCGCGACCGCCGGCCCGGGTTTCGCCTTTGTCAACTGGACGGGGAGCCTCACGACCAACGGGGCGACGCTGGTGTTCACAATGGCATCGAATTTGACGTTCACGGCGAACTTTGTGGACACGAGCAAGCCGACCGTGAGCATCACCAATCTGACATCGGGCCAGCGGGTGAGCAATGCCGTGTTCACGGTCAAAGGGACGGCCAGTGACAACTGGCAGGTCAGCAGCGTGTGGTATCAACTGAACAACGCGGGCTGGAACAACGCGGTAACGGGGAACAACTGGACGAACTGGACG
>JBEKJN010000042.1:0-14932 GCA_050011235.1 Verrucomicrobiota bacterium
CAAAGATCGGGTTGCGGAAATTCTGCTTGAGATTGGGACACTGCTTGAATTAAAGGGCGAAAACCCGTTCAAGACGCGCGCCTACGTGAATGCCGCGCGCACGATTGAAAGCGTGAGCGAGGCGAAAATTGTCGCCGAAAACCGGTTGGGCGAAATCAAAGGCATCGGAGAAGCGCTGGAAAAGAAAATCACCGAATCGGTCACGGGCGGGGATCACTCCGCTGAATCATTTCGGTGGACCACAAGGTATGCGGGTTTCCCGGCAGTGGTCATGACATTGAAAACTGTAGCTAGTTCCCCTGTTTTGAGAACTGTTTTACCTCATTTTCGGCAGCGTCCAACTCGTCTTTGGACATGACTGCGGCGCAAGTGGTGACTTCGTTTTGAGCTCCCTGCAGTCCTTGCAATTGTGCCAGCTTGAGCCATTTATAGGCCTCGATGTTATCTGTTTTGACACCCTGCCCTTGGCGGTACATTTTCCCGAGACTGAGTTGGGCTAGGGCATTGCCCTGTCGGGCAGAGCGAGTGTACCACAGTGCCGCTTCGGCCAGGTCCTGCGGACGGCCCAAACCTTTTTCAGAAAGCACGCCAAGGTAGTATTGGGCGGCGGCGTGTCCCTGGTCGGCAGCTTTGCGAAACCATTCGGCGGCAGCAGTAAAGTTATGCTGGGCGAAGAGAAACTGGGCGTAGTTGCTCTGTCCCTCGGCACAACCGTGTTCGGCGGATTGCTGGAACCAATTAAATGCCTCGTTATTATCCTGTTTGACGCCCAGTCCTTGCAGATAGAGAACGCCGAGGCTGTTCTCGGCCAGAGCGCTCCCTTGTTCGGCGGCACGCCTGAACCACTGCGCAGCCTCGGCATAATCTTTCCGGAAGGAAAAACAAATCAGTCCTAACTCGTTTTGAGCAAGGACGTGACCCTTTTCCCCAGCGCGTTGATACCAGATGGCGGCTTCGGCAAGATCGCGTTTGACACCCAGGCCATTTTCGAAAAGGAAGCCCAAATTGTATTGGGCATCAGCGTTGCCCTGGGCTGCGGCCTTGCGAAACCAATCAATGCCCGCCTCGTAGTCTTTTGGTGTGCCTTCGCCCTGAACGTAACGCACGCCCAATTGGCATTCGCCCTCGGTGTGTCCCTGCTCAGCGGCTTTGTGGAACCAGTGGAAGGATTCAGTGAGATTGACCGGGACACCTTCACCTTCAAGGTAACGTTTGGCAAGCAAGAACTGCGCTTGTGCATTGCCTTTTTCTGCCTTGGTTTTCAAAGTGGCGATGGTGCGCGCCTGGTAGTCAGGCCTGCGGCTTTCACAGAGGGCTTGGTAGCGCCAAGCCGCGATCCCGGTGGACAGCGCCATCAGCACGATGGCCATTGGGATCAGGATCGGAAAGGTTCCGCGCACCGCCCAAACCGGGGCAGGTTTGGGCGGCGACTGCGTGGCCATGCCCGGCCTGGTGTAATCCTGCCACCGCTCGCTCAACAGGATCAGGCTCAAGGGCAGGATTTGCATGAAAATGCGAAATTCACCGAACCCGCCATACATAAACTGCCCCCCAAGGAACACCACGATGACCGCCATGTAGGGCAGGAACCGACGACGCCAACCCAAGACCAGGACTGCGGCCACGGTGCCCGCATTGGCGAAAATGGCATGGTTGAGGGTCGGCGTAATCAGCGCTTTGAGGTTTTCCATCAGAATCGTGGGCTGGAACAACCCAGCGACACTCGTCGCGTTCGCCATGGACAACGCGGCCACTTCAAAGTGCAACTGATGCAACAGGAATCTCTTCCCTGCCATATACACCGTGACCATGCCCGCAAACAGCGCAATCCGTTTCCACCACTTCCAATGACTGGCGAACAACGCCAGCACCGCACAGGCCAGCACCGTTTCCTTGAAAAAACACCCGGTGCATACCGCCGCCGCCATCAGGATCATTTGCCGGCGCTCAAAAAAAAGAACGGCCAGCGTGAAAAACAGCGTGGCGGGGATGTCCCACGGATAAAAATACAGGCCGGAGGCCGGTGTAAAATTATATATCAGTCCCGCAAAAATGCCGAGGTTGATGAACAGCGAATGGCGCAAGGCGCAAATGACGACCGCGAACAACACAAACAACCATGCACTTTGATACAATCCGAAAATGCCGCTATACTGGTCAATCTTAAAGCTGTTGTCTTTCACCAGGAAGTCAAACAATGAGCCGGACAACAACAAGCCCGACAACCGCCCCTTCCAAACATCGCCGAGTTGCTCCAGGTGAAAATCTGAAATGGAACACGAGCTGAAGACCCAGAAATTGGTGCTGTTGTGCTGGACCCCCATCGAGTAATTTTTGACGAGGAAGTAGTAGGCGACACTCAAAGAGAGTGCCAGCAGCAATTCCAGAAACAACGACGGCCAGAAGAATTTTCTTTTCCACAGGCTGGACAACATCCAGAGCGTCTGCCTGCAGTTGGAGCAAAACTCTTCGCGTGGGCCAGGCGATGCCTCATTTGCGGGCGTGGCTTTCTTCTTTAAGGCTTTGTTCTGATTCATGTTAACGAGTTGCTTGAAGCCCGATTCCCAGGCCGGCCAATGGTAGCGGGCGGTTTCGCTCCTGTCCATCCCAAGTCTTCCAGCTCCGCCTGCCAGGATACCCCGGCTTGAAATCCGCCGACTGCGCCGCCATGTTAAGCGCATGGACAAAGATCACGTTGCGGAAATCCTGGTCGGGATCGGAACATTGCTGGAACTCAAGGGTGAGAATCCTTTCAAGACGCGCGCTTATTTGAATGCCGCGCGCACGATTGAAAGCCTGAGCGAACCGCTGGCAAAAATCGTGGCGGAGAACCGGCTGGGCGAAATCAAGGGCATCGGTGAAGCGCTGGAAAAGAAAATCACCGAGTTGGTGAGAACCGGCAAGCTGGCTTACTACGACGAATTGAAAGCGTCCATTCCGCATGGCCTGATTGAAATGCTGGAAATTCCCGGACTCGGCCCAAAAAAAATCCAGGCGCTGAATCAAAAGCTGGGCATTGATTCGGTCGGGAAACTCGAAGCGGCCTGCAAATCCGGCAAAGTGGCCGCACTCGACGGTTTTGGCGAAAAGACGCAGACGAACCTTCTCGAAGGCATCGAACGCCGGCGGACTTACGCTTCGAAACACCTGTTGAACGACGCCTTGCGCGCCGCCGAACCGCTCCTCGAAAACCTGCGCGAGCATCCGGAAGTGATTCGTTGCAGTGCGGCAGGCAGTTTGCGGCGGTTTAAGGAAGTCATCGGTGACATTGACCTGCTGGCGTCGTCGAAGAAACCGGCGGCGGTGACTAATTTTTTTGTCGCGCAGCCGGGTGTCATCAAAATCACTGCCCGGGGCGACACCAAAGCGAGTGTGGTTTTGGATGGCGGCATCCAGTGCGACTTGCGCGTGGTGAGCGACCGGGAATTTCCGTTCGCGCTGGCGTATTTCACCGGCAGCAAGGAGCACAACATCGTCATGCGCCAGCGGGCGATTGCGCGCGGCCTGCGGCTGAACGAATACGGCCTGTTCAAATCGAAGGAGGAAACGCGCGATCCGAGATTGCTCGCGCCCTGCCGGGACGAGGCGGAAATCTTCGCGAAACTGGATTTGCCGTACATCGAACCGGAACTGCGCGAAGACCACGGCGAATTTGCCGCCGCCGAAAAAAATGATTTGCCCAGGCTCATCGAGTGGACGGATTTGCGCGGTGCCTTGCACAATCATTCGACCTGGAGCGACGGGCACAACACCCTTGAGGAAACCGCAAAGTTCATGGACGACCTCGGCTTTGAATACTGGGCGATCACCGACCATTCAAAGTCGTCGTTCCAGGCGAACGGGCTGAACGCGAAGCGTGTTCGCGAGCAAATCAAGGAAATCAAAAAATTCAACGGGCAATTGGCCGGACGCGGCAGCGATTTCCGGCTGCTAACCGGTTGTGAAGTGGACATTTTGCGCGACCGGCTGGATTTCGACGACGACCTGCTCGCGGAGCTGGACGTGGTGGTCGCCAGCCTGCACATTCCGGCCAGCAACGAAGCGGAGAACACCAAGCGGCTGATTCGCGCGGCGGAAAACAAGTTCGTTCACATGATTGCCCACATGACGGGGCGGTTGTTGTTGGAGCGTGAGCCGTATCCGGTCAACGCGCAGGCGGTGATTGACGCCTGCGCCGGGACGGGCACGTGGCTTGAGTTGAATTGCAATCCGCATCGGTTCGACCTCGACTGGCGGCTCTGGCCTTACGCGAAGAGCAAGGGGGTGAAGTGCGTCATCAACCCGGACGCGCATCGTAATGAGCACGCGGGTTTTCTGCGGCTCGGTGCCGGGATTGCCCGGAAAGGATGGCTGGAACAAACGGACGTGGTCAACACTCTCACCTTGGAATCACTATCGAAGGAATTGAGGCAGAAGCGTGTTTAAATTGAAACGTCAATGCGTCCGCCGCGCCGGTTTCCGGGGTAATTTAGAGGCCAAAAATTGTTAAAAATTGTTTTTGACAGGGGAATGGCATTGTTGGCAATATCTTACACATCGTTGGTTGTGAACACTTTTTTTGAATGATGAGGAATATCAGCGGTCTAACTAGAACGTCCAGAAGAGTTATGAAAAAATTCTTTGTTTCTATGGGGCTGGCAGCAGCCGGAACCGCCAGTTTGCAGGCCGCTTACGCGCCTGATTTGGGACCTCTGTCGAGCACCAAGTTGTGGAACGTTTCGGCCACCTTGCGCGGCTTTTACGACGACAACTACGACACGGCAAACAGCGGTCTCAATCCGCGCGGCAGCTACGGTTTTGAAGTTTCCCCCCAACTCATGCTGGCCGTGCCTTTGCAACAAACGGAGTTGGGGTTGCGCAACACTTACTCGATGACTTATTACCAGGAACGGGATAGTCTGGGCTAAAGTCCGGTTGATCAAAGCGACCAGCTTGATTTATGGGTGGATCACGCGTTCTCTGAGCGATGGCAGGTAAAAGTGCTGGACACATTTGTCGTGGCCCAAGAGCCGTCATTGCTAACCCCTAATGGTTTGGGGGAATCGGTGCCCTACCGCGTCAATGGAGACAACGTTGTCAACACCGGCACCATCACCTTGAACACGGATTGGACGAGATTGTTCAGCACGGTGTTGACCTACCAAAACTCATTTTACGATTACCAGAACAGTGGGGCTACCGTCGCGGATGTCCAACCGGTTGGCTTCTTCACTTTTCCTCCTTACCTTTACCCGGGCGCGACAGGAAAGGGTGCCAGCTTGGCTGGGTTGCTGAATCGCGTTGATCAATCGGTTTCATTGGATTTTCAGTGGCACATCTCTCCACAGACGATCGCCTTTTTTGGTGGTCAATTCGAGCTGGTAAATTACACTGGAGATGAGCCGATTGCGTACTCGCCCCTGCTTCAAGACAATTATTACTACAGCGATAGTCGTGATAATCGCTCATACTTCGGATATGTCGGCTTTCAGCACAACTTGCTTCCGAATCTGAATATCTCGGCCAAGGCAGGCTTGCAATACACTGATGATTACAACGATCCTCTAAGTTCGCCATCGGTTGCGCCGTATGCGGTTGTCTCGGTTATCTATACCTATAGACCCGGCAGCTATGCGCAAATCGGTTTCAATCAACAACGCAATGCCACAGATGTGATCGGCCTCAATTCAACCACCAGCACCAACTCTGCAAATTTCGGCAAGATCACCCAGGACCAGGAAAGTTCGGTCGTTTACGCCTCCATCAACCATCAAATCACGCCAAAGCTGATGGGAACAGTCATCGGGAGCTGGCAATATTCGACTTTTGAAGGCGGTGTTTACAACAACGTGGCGGACACCTATTACAGCCTTGGTCTGAACCTGTCCTACACATTCACTCCGCACTTTTCGGCTGAAGCCGGCTACAATTTTGACGACATCCAGTCCGATATTTATCAGCGCGGTTATACGCGCAACCGAGTTTACATAGGCGTCACCGCGGCTTATTAAGCCGGCAGTTTTAACAAATGTTTTGAACATCCCGATGGAGGCCCGGTCTTATGAACCAAGGTGCCCGCTTTTTTGACGTATGGACTCATTCAAGTCTTCACCGCCGCAGGAAACCAAACTCCATTTCCTGGATTATTGGCGGATTATTCGCATTCGCAAGGCGATCATCATCACCGTCTTTTTAATCACCGCCATCATTGCCACGGTGGTGACGTTCATTTTGCCGGAATCCTACGCCAGCACCGTCCGTATCATCGTCGAGCCGGACATCAGCGACATCAGTTTGGGTGAAGAGCGGTCGGTATCACAAGCCGTCTACGACCCTTATTTCCTTCAGACGACGTATGAGTTGATCCAATCTCAGGCCGTTTTGAGCAATGTCGTCAGCACGTTGAGCTTGAACGTCGAATGGGGAAGGAAATATTTCAATGGTGAAACGCTTAAAACCGCCGAGGCCATCGAGTTTCTCAAGAGACGGATGCACCTTGACACTGTGCGGAATACGAAATACATCACGATTACCGTCTATAGCGAGGACAAGAACGACGCCGCCCGGCTGGCCAACGCGGTTGCCGATGCCTATCAGAATTACCGGCTCCAACAGCGGCAGGAATTGTCATCAAAGGGCATTGACGTTTTGGAAGCACGATTTCAGACGGAGGAAGAGCAAATTCAGGCCCTCCAGACCAACGTGGATAATCTGCGCACGACATTGAACATCATTGATTCCGATCCGAACTCCATCAGTCCAACGCCCACGCTCACGCAGGAATTGTTGCAACAATACAACAACCAGCAAATCGAAGGGGACAAACTCTACAAGCAATTGCAAACGCGGTTGACGGAATTGCAGGCTTACAGCCCGGACAAACTCAGGGACGTTCTGCCCACGGTGACCAGTGACTCGGCGTTATCCGGACTCCTGGATAAACTGCACCAGGCTGAACAACAATATGTCGTTTTGACAAATGACTACAATCCGACCAACAATTTGAACGTCGTCCGTGTCCAATCCGAGATTGACGAGTTGAACCATCAAATTGACGACCGGGTGGCCGGCATTATGGCCGCCCTTGACAGCGAAGTGAAAGCCCAGAAGGCCGCGCTGGATGCGTTTACCACCGCCGTGGAGGAAGCCAAAGGCAAAGACCAGGCGGAATACCTCAGAGGCCTGCCTTATTGGGAGAAAAAGCGGGAACTGGAAAGGAGGCAGGATTTTTACAGGTTGCTGGCCGCCAAAATTGAAACGGAAAAACTTAGCCTTGAAATTCCCAAATCGGCCATGGTTCAAATCACTGATCCGGCGGGGCCGGCCGATGCTCCAGTCAAGCCCAACAAAACCCTGAATATTGGCCTCGGCGTCGTCTTTGGTTTGGTCATGGGCATCGGTCTCGCCTTCTTCATTGAATATCTGGATACCAGTGTGAAGACGATTGACGACGTTGAGCGCGCATTTCAGGCGCCTGTGCTTGGCGTCATTCCGCAAAACGTCGGTTTTCTCGCGGACGAAGGCACCGAAAGCACACACGCCGAAGCCTACCGGGTGCTGCGCACCAATCTGCTCTTCTCGCGCAAGGACGACAAATTGAACAGCTTGGTTGTCGTCAGCGCCGGCGCGGGCGAAGGGAAATCCACCACTGCTTTGAATCTGGCCACCGTGTTCGCCCATACCGGCCAGCGCGTGTTGCTGGTGGACTCGGACTTGCGCCGCCCGACCCTCCACAAAATGCTCCGTGTCAGCAACAATATCGGTCTGACCAATTATCTCCTCAAACAAAATGCGCTCGCGGAAGTGATCCAGACCACCAGTGTACCCCTGCTTGACTTCATGGCCAGCGGTAAAATGCCAAACAGCTCAATGGGGGTCCTCGGATCGTTGCCGATGAAGGACATGATCGGCGAGTTAAAGCAGCGGTATGATTTCATTTTTTTCGATTCGCCGCCGATTTTGGGCGTCAGCGACGCCTCCATTCTGGCCAGCGAAGTGGACTTGGTGTTGCAGGTCATCCAATACCGCCGCTACCCCCAGCCGATGAACATCCGCGCCAAACAGATGATTGAAAAGGTCGGCGGCAACTTCGCCGGCATCGTGCTCAACAACATCAATGTGTCCCAGGACGAAAGCTATTATTACTACACGGGTTATTACCACGATTACTCTTCACGCGGTGAGGACGAACAACCAGTGCCCGCTCAAGATCAAAACACCCCCGATGACACCGATCGGGGGGGCATCAAACAAAAGTATTGATTGCGCGGCTGGTTTTTTACGAAGATTCGGGCGATGAAATCGTATTGCACGTTGTTGGTGCGGGGACTGTCTGTTCGTGGATTGTTGCTCGCGGGATTGATGTTGGCCGGTTGTTCCTCGCCAACAGACGAAGCCATGTTTTCCGACACGCCCAATCCGCCGGCGATGGGCGGCCTGCCGTCGGCAAATGAATCCGCTACAGATGCCGCACGCTTCCATGTCGGAGACACCATCGTCATATCCTTGAGCGGCCTGCCGGTGGAAATTCCGCTGCACCAGGAGCCCATCAAAGAAGACGGCACCATTTCCTTACCTGATATCGACAAGGTCCAGGCTGCCGGCAAAACGGCGGGCGAATTGCAGAATGAGATTCACGACCTCTACGTGCCCAAGTTTTACACCCACCTCACCGTCACCGTGAACATCGGAGATCGCGTTTACTATGTCAGTGGCGAAGTCAAAGCCCCCGGGCGTCAACTTTACGTCGGCCAAACCACCGTCACCAAAGCCATCACGTCCGCCGGCGACTTCACCGACTTTGCCAATCATAAAAAAGTCTGGCTCATACGCACCAATGGCGAGCGTATCAAAGTGAATTGCAGCAGAGCGCTGAAAAACCCGTCTCTGGACCCGCCCGTTTATCCCGGCGACCAAATCTCGGTGCCGCGCCGCATCTGGTAATGATTCAACTCAATGTCCTTTCAGGGAAAAAGGCGGGCCACCAGACGGTTGCCCGCCGTTTTCCTTATCGCATCGGACGCGCAGCGGGAAACGAACTGCAACTCGACGACGACGGTGTTTGGGACCGGCACCTCACTCTGGAATTTCAACGCGAGTCAGGGTTTACGCTCACCACCACGTCGAACGCCCTGGCTTCGGTCAACCGCCGCCCCGTTCAAACCGCCGTGCTCCGCAACGGTGATCTCATCACCTTGGGTTCCGTTCAACTCCAATTCTGGCTTGGTGCCACCCGCCAGCGCGGCTTGCGCGCCGGCGAAGTTTTTGTGTGGACACTTGTGGTTGCCGTAACCTTCGCGCAATTCGTCCTGATTTACTGGCTCATCCGCTGAAACAAGATCTGCCGGGCGGGCTTGGTTAAAACCGGTGGTGCTCCAGCAGGCCATGTCTGCGTGCCTTCGCTTCCTTCGTTCGAAAATTTAATGCCGGAAATGTCGCGTGCCGGTGAATGCCATCGCCATTCCGCGTTTGTCCGCCGCGGCAATCACCTCCGCGTCCTTCACCGAACCGCCCGGTTGAATCGCCGCCGTTGCGCCCGCTTCCGCCGCGGCGATCAAACCATCCGCAAACGGAAAAAACGCGTCGCTGCAAACCACGCTGCCCTCGAGCGAAAGCCGGGCTTCCCCCGCCTTCCAGACTGCAATGCGGCTTGCGTCCACACGGCTCATCTGCCCCGCGCCGACGCCCAGTGTGCGATCCGATGCCACATAAACGATGGCGTTTGATTTCACGTGCTTCACCACGCGCCAGCCAAACAACATCGCCCTTAGTTCCACTTCCGTCGGCTGCCGCTTCGTCACGATTTTCAAATCCGCACGCGTTGTCGCTTTCACGTCGCGCTCCTGCAGCAAAAACGAATTGGCCCCGACGCTTCGCACGTCCAATGACCTGGCGGCGATCGGTGATTTCAACATCCTGATCAGCCGCAGATTTTTCTTCTTTTCCAGAATTCCCAGCGCGCCGGTTGTGAATTCCGGCGCAATAATGACTTCGCTGAAAATTTCCGCGATGGCCTCCGCGCACGCGCCGTCAAGCGGCTGGTTGACGACGATGATGCCGCCGAAGGGTGCCTGCCGGTCGGTCGCAAACGCCTTGTCCCATGCTTCGCGCAGATTTTTCCCCTGCCCGATGCCACAAGGATTCATGTGCTTGAGAATCGCCAGTGTTGGCGGGTCATATGAAAATTCAGCAATCAAGCTCGCCGCCGCCGTCAAATCCAGAATGTTGTTGTAGGAAAGTTCCTTGCCGTGGAGTTGCCGGAAAAATTCCTTGAACCCGCCGTAAAGCGCCGCCGCTTGATGCGGATTTTCACCGTAACGCAGCGGCTGCGCCAGCGGCGCGTGGATGAACAGTGCGTTCGGCAAATCATCGTTTTGGGTTTCAAAAGTTTTGGCCAGGTGCGACGCGATGGCCCCGTCATAAGCCGCCGTCCGCGCGAACACTTTCGCCGCCAGCGCGCGGCGCAATTCCAAGGTCGTGTTGCCGTTCTCCGAAATCTGTTTGGCAACCTCTGCGTAATCCAACGGATCCACCACCACCGTTACGCTGTCGTGATTTTTTGCCGCGCTGCGGAGCATGGAAGGCCCGCCGATGTCAATGTTCTCAATCGCTTCGTGCAGCGTCACATTTGGTTTCGCCACCGTTTGCTCAAACGGATAAAGGTTCACCACTACCAGATCAATCGGCGGGATACCGTGCGCCTTTACCGTCGCCTCGTGCGTTTCGTTGCCGCGAATGAAAAGCAAACCGCCATGGACTTTCGGGTGGAGCGTTTTGACGCGGCCGTCGAGCATTTCGGGAAAGCCCGTGTGTTCGCTGATGTCCTTTACCGTGAGGCCGGCTTCGCGCAGCGTTTTGGCCGTGCCGCCGGTGGAAATCAGTTCGATGGCCGCCGCGGCGAGAATTTGCGCGAACGGTACCAGGCCGGTCTTGTCGGAAACGGAAAGCAGCGCCCGTTGAATCTTTTTCATCGGCGGACAAAATCCACCAAAGCTGCCGATGCCGTCAACCGGCAAATATCCATTGTGGGCGGCGGCTCGCCTTATTTCGCCGCGGGCGGTTGCATCATGTCGGCGCCGATGGCGCGTTCGAGCCTGGCGCGGGCGGTGTCGTAGTCGTGCAACGCCTGGATTTCCGTCGTGCGCGCCTGCGTCAACGAAGTCTGGGCGTCGAGCACATCCAATTGCGTGCCGGTGCCGGCCTCGGCGCGCGCCCCGGCTTCACGCAGGGCTTCGTCAGCTACCTCCTGCACTTTTTGCTGCGACTCCAGGATTTCGCGGGCTTCGATGAATTGGGAATACGCCGTGCGAACTTCGAGTTCAATCTGGCGTCCGGTGTCTATCACGTCCGTTTTGGCCTTGTCGTGAAGCGCCTTGGTCTGGATGACTTTCCCGCGCGTCAGCATCCCGTCGAAAATGTTCCAACTCAACTGGCCGCCGGCATTCCAGCCATGAATATCGTGGTCGAGTTCCACCGGCTCGGTGTATTGCGCGTTATACCAGTTGTATCCGGCAAAAACCTGGACGGTCGGTTTGTAACCGGCCTTGGCGTTCACGACGTTGAGCTGTTGCAACTCCTCCGTTTTGCGCAAGGCAATGAGTTCGGTGCGCCGGGACAGCGCCTGTTGAATGGCCGCGGGCAAATCCGCCTGGTAGGGCGCGGCGTCCAGCGCGTCGGTCAGATTCAACGGAACGTCCTCCCAGATTTCACGCGGCAGATTGTAACCGAGCAGGTTCGACAGATTGTTTTTCGCGATGCGGTAATTGCTGCGCGCCTGAATCAAATT
This sequence comes from Verrucomicrobiota bacterium, assembly GCA_050011235.1. Lineage (GTDB taxonomy): Bacteria > Verrucomicrobiota > Verrucomicrobiia > Limisphaerales > UBA11358 > UBA11358. The sequence goes on from JBEKJN010000042.1 coordinate 11,765, forward strand.
CGGGCGCTCGTTGGCCACGGCGACTTCGGCGCGGAGCACGTTGAAATGCGGCACCGTGCCGGCGTTGTAGCGGCGTTGCTGGTCTTCGAGTTCCTTTTGCAACAGATTGACCGAGGCTTCATGCACAGTGATCTGCTGCGCTGCCAGCAGCACGTCGTAATACGCCAGGCGCGTGGCGAGCAGCGTGTCCGCAATCACTGTCTGGAATTGTGCCAGGGCCTGCTGCTTGGTGACGCCAGCCGCGCGCAACGCCGCCACCAGTTTCCCGCCTTCGTAAATGGATTGGACGATTTGCACGCCTGCGTTCCAGTTTTGATGCGGTTGGGTGAGACTGAATCCGGACCCCGAAATGGATTCAATTGCATGCGGGTCGGTGTCCTTGTATTGGCCGGTGGCCTGCACTTGCGGCAACGCCACGGCGCGCGTCTGCACCACCACGCCGTGCGACGCTTCGAGATCGTTCCTGGCCTTGAGGATGGTGGCGTTTTGTTGAAGCGCCAGGTTGAGGCTGTCAGTCAGTGACAATGGTCGCGTGATCCAATCCGGCAAATTCGTGCTGGTATTGGCGTTCTGCGCCGCGGCGTTCCAGCCGGTGGCCAGGGCAAATAACAGCGCTGCGATTGTCCCAAAAGAGATTTTTTTCATACGGTTCGATGAAACAGTTCAATGTTTTCCATTGGCCGCCAGCGATGATTTTGATTTCCGGGTTTTAGCGTCCGGCAGGTGTTTGAGGGCCGCAAGCGAAAAGCAGGCGATGTGGTCGGCCAAATCTTCGACCACCGCCGCATCCAGCCGCTGTTCCGGAAAGAGCCGCGATATCATCGTCCGGCAATGATGAAAAAACACGCACTGGCTGACGACGCTAAAAAGGCACAGCCGCACTTTTTCGTCCCTGGGCGAACATCCGAGAATTTCCGCCATGATGCCGCGGAGTTGATTGGCCATCGGACGAATTCGTTCTTCCAGCAGCAAATCCAGCGCCTCCGTCGGTTCAACCATCTCGCGCGACATCATCCGGCCAAACCGGGTGATGGGCCCGTTGTCAAAAAGGCGGAGCAAAAAGGACCGGACAAAGGCACGCAATTTTTCCTCCGGGCGCGCATCTGTAGCCACGCCCAGCAACGGCGGGTATTTCTCAAATGCCCTCCGTTGCGAATCGCGCAGCACTTCGGTGTAAAGCGTTTCCTTGTCGCCGAAGTGGTAGTTGACAGCGGCGATGTTCGCGCCCGCCCGCCGGCAAATCTCCCGGACGGTCGCGTCACGGAAGCCAACCTCGGCAAACACCGCGCCCGCCGCCTCCAAAAGCTGGCGGCGCGTCTCGTCATGCGGGTCGGCGCCGGGTCCAGCCAATGATTTCAAATTCATGTTTCAAACACTAAATTAAAACATTTGTTTGACATGTCAACATTTTTTGTTATCTTGGGCTGAGAACAGGCTGGTGTGGAATGAAAGTTAATCGAATCAGGATATTATGCGGAATGGCGTTCGCGCTCGCGTTGCTGGCGGGTTGCTCGCTGAATTCATCGAAGGTTTTTCAGGGGTATATCGAGGGCGAATATGTATATGTGGCCTCGCCACTCGGCGGCGCGCTCACCAACCTCGCCGTGGCGCGCGGCGATGAGGTCAAGGCCGGTCAACTACTGTTTGAATTGGAGCGTGGTTCCGAAGCCGCCGCCGTTCAACAGGCGGAAAAAAATCTCGCGCAAGCCCAATCCCAGTTGGACGACCTGAACAAGGGCAAGCGCCCGACGGAAATCGCCTCGCTGGAGGCGCAGTTGCAACGCGCCCAGGCGGATTTGAAATTGTCCGAAGCCGAATATGCGCGGCGCGAGCAACTGGCCCAATCGCACACAATTTCCACGGAAGAGCTGGACCAGGCCGGCGCGCAGCGCGATGCCAACCGCGCCCAGGTCAATCAACTCACCGCCGATTTGGACACCGCGAAACTGGGGGCGCGGGAGGACGCGATTCGTGCCGCGGAAGCTCAGGTGGCATCACAGGCCTCCGCGCTGGACAAGGCGCGCTGGTCGTTTGACCAGAAGCAACAGTTCGCGCCGACGAATGCGTTTGTGCAGGACACGCTGTATCGCGCCGGCGAATGGGTGGCGGCGGGCAATCCGGTGGCGGAATTGCTGCCGCCAGCGAACATCAAGGTGCGTTTCTTTGTGCCGCAGGAGGTGTTGCCGCGCATCAAACCTGGCCAGACCGTCAGCGTGACCTTTGACGGCGGGCAGCGCGCGTATTCGGCCACGGTCAATTACATTTCCACCGAAGCCGAGTTCACGCCGCCGGTTTTATACAATCGCGCGAACCGCGCAAAACTGGTTTACATGATTGAGGCAAAATTCTCTCCGGCGGACGCGGCGGAACTTCGTCCCGGCCAGCCGGTGGATGTGGAGTTGAAATGAAACATTCAACATTCAACATCGAACAATCAACGCCCAACGGCTTCCGGCGCGCACATTTGTTGGATGTTGAGCGTTGGGTGTTGGTTGTTGGAGGTTTCCTAACTTTTTCCAGTTTGGTTGTCCGACATGAATCCGTCTGACCTCGTCATTGACGTTCAGGGCGTCACGAAAAAATTTGGCGGACGCACCGTCGTCAACGACATCGCGATGCAAGTGCGTCACGGCGAGATTTACGGTTTCCTCGGCCCGAACGGCAGCGGCAAGACGACCTTCCTGCGGATGCTTTGCGGTTTGCTCAAGCCCGACGCCGGCAACGGCCAGTGCCTCGGTTTCGATTTTCGCAAGCAAAGTTCCGAAATAAAAAAGCAGGTCGGCTACATGACGCAGCGGTTCAGCTTTTATGAGGACCTGACCATCGAGGAAAACCTGGATTTCATCGCGCGAATTTACGGCGTGCCGGAACGCAGTGCCGCCGTTGAAAAAAGTCTGGAACGCCTCGGCATGACCGAACGCCGCCGCCAGCTCGCCGGTGAATTATCCGGCGGCTGGAAACAGCGGCTCGCGCTTTCCGCGTGCCTCATTCACGAGCCGCAATTGTTGTTGCTCGACGAGCCGACGGCGGGCGTGGATCCGAAGGCGCGCCGCGATTTTTGGGATGAAATTCAGCAGCTTGCGGGCGCGGGGTTGACCGTGCTGATAACCACCCATTACATGGATGAAGCGGAACGCTGCAATCGCGTGGCCTACATCAGTTATGGAA
>JBEKJN010000043.1:0-14918 GCA_050011235.1 Verrucomicrobiota bacterium
ATTAACTGCTAACTACTGACTAAATCCATGCCCCACATTCACGAAAAAATTGATTTCACCGTCGCCATTTTCGTTGTTCACGATGGCAAGGTGCTGCTGATTCATCATCGCAAGCTCGATAAATGGCTGCCGCTGGGCGGGCACATCGAACTGGACGAAGACCCGGAGCAGGCCGCGCTGCGCGAGGCGAAGGAAGAAAGCGGCCTCGACGTGGAACTGCTCGGCGAACGTCCTCCCACCACCGGTCCCGGCACCCGCGCGCTCATCGCGCCGCGATTTCTGGACATCCACCGCATCAATGAAACGCACGAACACATCGGCATGATTTATTGGGCGCGGCCAAAGCTGGTGGCAAAGGCTTCCAGCCTGTGTGCTTCCCAAAATCACAGGCAAGATGTCTGTGCCACACTGGCCGCCTCCGAGCATCACGACATCCGCTGGTGTTCCTCCGCGGATTTGGATAAGCTGCAACCGCCGATGTCGGAAGCGGTCAAATGGTATTGCCGCAGCGCCATCCGTGAGATTTCCAACCAGTCATGACCATTAAAAAAGGGCTCCGCTTCAAGACCGCCTGTTACACCATCGAAGGTCTGGGTTCCTTCGGCACGGTGTTGTTTTTCAATTACCTCTATTTTTTCATGCAGGCGCGGCACGGTTTTAGCGACAAGGACAATCTCGCGCTCGCCGCGCTGCTGGGCCTGACTTACACGTTTGCTTCCTGGCAAGCCGGCCGGTTTGCGCGGCGTTACGGCTATTTCACCGCGCTCAAACTTGGTTTCGGCATCATGCTCGTCGGGATGGCGGTTGGTTCCCAACTCGATTCCGCGACGGGCCAGATCGCCGCTGCCATTTTCACTTCCTTAGGCATGTGCCTCATCTGGCCGACCATTGAAGCACTCGTCAGCGAAGGGGAATCGCCCGAAGGCGTGCCGCGCGCCGTTGGCCTTTACAACATCACCTGGGCGGTGACCAATGCGACGGCGTATTTCATCGGCGGCACGTTCATCCAAACGTTCGGCTTCAAAAGCATCTTCTATTTGCCAATCGGAATTGTGCTCGTCCAACTGGCCCTGACCTTCTGGCTCCAAAATCACGCAACCGAACTGGCCCGTCTGGCCGTCAACAAACCGCCCGCCGCGTCCCCGCCGCCCGATCCGCACCGGCCATCGCCGGCAAAGGCGAAGGCGTTTCTACGAATGGCGTGGCTCGCCAATCCGTTCGCCTACATCGCCATCAACACGCTCATCGCCGTCATCCCCGGCCTCGCTGCGCGAATGCATCTCTCGCCGATGCTGGCGGGATTCACCTGCTCGCTCTGGTGCTTTGCGCGACTCGGCACGTTTCTTGTGCTGCGGTCCTGGCCCGGATGGCATTACCGCTTTCGCTGGCTGGTGACGGCCTTTGCGGTGCTCGTCGTTTCGTTTGCGTCGATTCTTATCGTGCCGAGCCTGGCGGTGCTGCTCGTGGCGCAGATTTTCTTCGGCGTGGCCATCGGGCTGATTTATTACTCGTCGCTGTTTTACTCGATGGACGCGAGCGAAATCAAAAGCGAGCACGGCGGCATCCACGAAGCGGCCATCGGGGTGGGCAATTTTGTCGGTCCTGCCGTCGGAGCAGCATCGCTGCAATGGATGCCGCAATACGCCAGCAGCGGCGCAGTGGCCGTGAGCGCGCTGTTGCTCTGCGGTTTCGGCGCGCTGCTGGCGATTTGGAAAACGGCGCGTTGATTGGCGAACCTTGCCAGGAGTTCCCTGATAATCCACTTCCGCGGGGTTTCTGCTTGTTTAGTTCCGCCACCACGACAAAAATTCCATCATGAAATCATCGTTTGCAAAATTCGCCGGATTCCTCTTCGTTGAGCTTGTTCTTTCTGCAAACGTGTTTGCCGATTCCACCCATTCGCTGGTGCTTTGGTATCGCCAGCCCGCAAACGTTTGGACGGAAGCGCTGCCCATCGGCAACGGGCGGCTTGGCGCAATGGTCTTCGGCGGCGGCGGGCGCGAGCATTTGCAATTGAACGAGGACACCCTTTGGGCCGGCGGCCCCTACGATCCGAACCACACCGACGCCCTCGCGGCGCTGCCGGAAGTCCGCAAACTCATCTTCGAAGGCAAATACGACGGAGCGTCGGATTTGATCAGCCAAAAAATGATGGCGCAGCCGTTGAAACAAATGCCGTATGAAACCATTGGCGATTTGTTTTTGGATTTTCCCACGAATGCGACGGTTGAGAATTACCGGCGCGATTTGGACTTGGACACCGCCGTCGCGAGCGTCAGTTACAAAATCCGCGACGTGACGTTCAAACGCGAAATGTTTGTCAGCCCCGTTGACCAGGTCATCGTGGTTCACTTGACCGCCGACAGGCCGGGTCAAATTTCGTTCACCGCGGGGCTGGCGCCGCCGCAAAAAGCGACCGTGACCGTTGAAAATGGCGACACCTTGGTGATGAACGGTGTTAACAGCGCCGCTGGCGGCATCAAAGGCGCACTCAAATTCCAGGCGTGTGTGAAAATTCTTGCCACCGGCGGAAAATCTCCCGCCAGCGGCGATAAAATTTCCGTCACCGGGGCCGATTCCGCCACGCTGCTCATCGCCGTGGCTACGAGTTACAAAAGTTACAAAGACGTCAGTGGCAATCCGGAAAAAATTGTTGGAAAACAAATCGCCGCCGCGAGCAAAATATCTTTTGAAGATTTGCGCTCCACAACCATCGCGGAACATCAAAAATTATTTCGGCGCGTGGAATTGAACCTGGGCGACAACGGCGACGCGAACAGCTTGCCGACGGACGAGCGCATCAAGCATTTCGAAAACGGCAACGATCCGCAACTGGCCGCGCTGTATTTTCAATTCGCGCGTTATCTTTTGATTTGCAGTTCGCGTCCGGGCACGCAGCCGGCGAATCTTCAGGGCATCTGGAATGATTCCATGAATCCGCCGTGGGGCAGCAAATACACCATCAACATCAACACCGAAATGAATTACTGGCCGGTGGACACGGCGAACCTCGGCGAATGCATCGAGCCGCTCACCAAAATGGTCTTGGAAATGGCGCAGACCGGCAGGCGCACGGCGAAAATCGAATACGGCGCGCGCGGATGGGTGGCGCATCACAACACGGATTTGTGGCGTGCCACGGCGCCGATTGACGGCCCGCAATACGGCATGTGGCCGAGCGGCGGCGCGTGGCTCTGCAATCAGCTTTGGGGCCATTACCAATTCACCGGCGACAAGGATTATTTGAAGGAAATCTACCCGGCCTTGCGCGGCGCGGCGCAATTCTTCCTCGACACGCTCGTCGAAGAACCGACGCATCACTGGCTGGTGACTTGTCCATCGCTCTCGCCGGAAAACACAAATCCTCTGGCGAAGGGAACCAGCATCACCGCCGGGCCAACGATGGATTTGGAAATTCTCAACGACTTGTTTACGAACTGCATCATGGCATCGGAAATTCTCGGCAAGGACAAAACCTTTGCGGAACAACTGGCCGCGACGCGCGCGCGGTTGGCGCCCTTGCAAATTGGCAACTCCGGCCAATTGCAGGAGTGGCTGCAGGACATTGATCTGCAAGCGCACGACTTGCATCACCGCCACGTCTCGCATCTTTACGGGCTGTTCCCGAGCGACCAGATTGATTTTTACAACACGCCTGCGCTGGCCGCCGCGGTGAAGAAATCCCTCGAAATCCGCGGTGACCAGGCGACCGGCTGGGCGACCGCCTGGCGCATCAACCTGTGGGCGCGCTTGCACGACGGCGACCACGCGTTTTCCATCCTGCAATTTCTTTTAAGCCCGGCGCGCACCTATCCCGATATGTTCGACGCGCATCCGCCATTCCAGATTGACGGCAATTTCGGCGGCGCATCGGCGATTGCAGAAATGCTTTTGCAGAGCCGCGTAAACGAATCGAACCCGAAACAGCCGGTTTATGAAATTGAATTGCTGCCCGCGCTGCCGAAGGCGTGGGCGAGCGGCAGCGTAAAAGGCTTGCGCGCTCGTGGCGGTTTTGTCGTGGATGAAACTTGGAAAGATGGGAAGCCGGTTTCCGCCACCATCCATTCGGAAAATGGCAATTTGTGCCGTCTCCGCTACGGCCAAACCATCGAACCGCTGCAAATCAAAAAGGGGCAGGAAGCTTTCTGGGACGGTCAAAGGAAAGCCAAGGCGCCGCAATCACCGTGAGCGTGCTGCTGCTGGGCGGCTTCGGCGGGTTGGTGGCGATTTGGAAAACGGCAAAGTGAGACAGAATGAACAGAATTGTGCAGAATTATTTTTCAAATTCTGTGAATTTTGTTAATTCTGTCTGAAGATTTTCATGGATAACGAACACAAATCACCCGAAGACCGCCAGAAGATGACCGAGCTGGAACGCATCCGGCATTCCGCCGCGCACGTGATGGCCACCGCCATCCTGCGCCTGTGGCCCGATGCCCAGTTCGCCGCCGGCCCGCCCGTCGAGAACGGCTTTTACTACGACGTCGAACTTTCGCACCGCATCTCGCCCGAGGATTTCCCGAAAATCGAGGAGGAGATGAAAAAGGAAATCAAGGCCAACCATACGTTCGAGAAAGTCGTCGTGACGCGCGATCAAGCGATGAAGGACGCACAAAGTGGGCGTCTTGGCGGGTTGAGCGAGCGTCCGAGCAACGCGAGTAAGTTCAAGATTGGCAATCTCGAAGAAATTCCCGAAGGCGAGCAGATTACCTATTTCAAGAACGGCGATTTCGTTGACCTATGCGCCGGGCCGCACGTGATGCGCACCGGTAACATCGGTGCGTTCAAGCTCACCACCGTGGCCAGCGCCTACTACAAGGGCGACGAGCGCAATCCGCAGCTCCAGCGCATCTACGGCACGGCGTTCAAGAACAAGACCCAGCTCGACGAGTATTTCAAAATGGTCGAAGAAGCCAAACGCCGCGACCATCGTAAAATCGGTCAGGAAATGGGATTGTTCGTCATCGACACCGAATACGTCGGACCAGGACTGCCACTGTGGTTGCCCAAAGGCACCGCCATCGTCGAGGAACTGGAAAAGCTGGCGAAGGAAACTGAATTCGCGGCCGGTTACGTGCGCGTGAAAACGCCGCACATCGCCAAGGAGAAAATGTATCTGACGAGCGGCCATCTGCCGGTGCTTTACGCGGAAAGTATGTTTCCGCCGATGCTGTTGGATGAACTCAGAGACAAACCTGAACAGCGTGCTGAGCGGGACAAGATATGTGACAATGTTCTAAAACTTCAGGCGGATTTGCTAACCGCTGCGGAAGATTTGGTGCTGAATAAAAAACAACTAATCCAAGATGCAGATTTAGTTGGTGAAGATCGTAAAGATTTTCTCTTACAAAAACTTCGAGAGCTGCAAAGCAAAGATCTGCTCGATTCGAGACTTGCTGATTTGATGGAAGAATACAGGAAAGCTATAGACGATTCTCGCAGGTTTCCGTTGAAGCAATTTTATTATCTCAAAGCCATGAACTGTCCGCATCACCACCGCATTTTTGCGGCGGAACCGCGCAGTTATCGCGACTTGCCATTGCGTCTGGCCGAATACGGCACCAACTACCGTTACGAGCAGTCCGGCGAATTGTTCGGCCTCATGCGCGTGCGATCGCTCAACATGAACGACGCGCATATTTATTGCACGCCGGAGCAGTTCGCCGCCGAGTTCAACGCGGTGAACGATTTGTACCTGAAATATTTCAAGATTTTCGGCATCGAAAAGTATGTCATGCGCTTCAGCACGCACGACCCGTCGCGCCTGACCGGCGACAACGCCAAATTTGTCAACGAACCTGAACTTTGGAAACAAACCGAAGACATGGTGCGCAAGACGCTCATCGAATCGAAAATTCCCTACGTCGAAGTGCCGAACGAGGCGGCGTTTTATGGCCCAAAGATTGACGTGCAGGTGTGGAGCGTCATCGGCCGCGAATTCACGCTGGCGACCAACCAGGTGGATTTTGCCGTGCCCAAACGTTTCGGCCTGGTCTATCGCGACAAAGACAACACGGACAAGACGCCGCTCTGCATCCATCGCGCGCCGCTCGGCACTCACGAACGGTTCATCGGCTTTTTAATCGAGCATTACGCCGGCAATTTCCCGCTCTGGCTCGCGCCCGAACAGGTGCGCGTCCTCACCATTGGCGAGGAAGAGCCGCTTGTGGATTACGCGAAGAAAATCACGGCTGAGTTGCGGGCGAACATGGTCCGCGCCGAAGGCGATTACGGCACCGACAAGATCAACGGCAAAATCCAGCGCGCGGAAGAGGCGAAGGTGCACACGATGCTCGTCATCGGCCCGCGCGACCTGCAGGCCGGGAACGTGAGCGTTCGTCTGCACGGCAAAGGCAACCTCGGCGCCAAGCCGAAAGGCGAAGTGATTGCGGACATTTTGCAGGCGATCAAAGAGCGAAGGGCTTAAATATGCAGGCAACAACCAAAGTGCTAGAGGCGCAGCATAGTGGATTGAGGTGCTGTGTTTGACTGAAAACAAATCGGAAGGAAAGCCGACATGGAAATAAAAAAAACCGTTATTACCGCCGCCGGACAAAACCAGCGCACGCTCCCGTTGCAAACCCTCGTGGATGGCAATGGCAAGACCAAATCCGCCCTGGCCATCATTGTCGAAGAATCCCTCCAGGCCGGCATCGAGGAGATTTGTGTCATCATCAGCCCCGGCGACCAGGATGCCTACCGTGCCGCCGCCGGGCCGCATGGCCGGTTGCTGAAATTCGTCGAACAAACCCGGCCGCTCGGCTATGGCCACGCCGTCTGGTGCGCGCGGGAGTTTACCGGTTCATCGCCATTTCTGCTGCTGGTGGGAGATCACCTCTACCTCAGCCGGAACGCGAAGCGTTGCGCGCAACAACTGGTCGAAACGGCCGCCGCTGAAGCCTGCACGGTTTCCGCCGTGCAGGCCACGCACGAAAGCAAGCTGCCTTACTATGGCACGGTGGGGGGCCGGCTGGCCGGAGCGCGCAAGGGGCTTTATGTCGTGTCGGACGTGGTGGAAAAGCCCACGCCCACCGAGGCCGAGCAGAAGCTTATCGTACCTGGCTTGCGCGCCGGCTACTATCTCTGTTTCTTCGGCATGCACGTCTTGACGCCGCGGGTGATGGCGTTGCTCGAAGAGGACGTGGCCGCAGCGGGCAAAAAAGGGCGGGTGCATTTGAGCACGGCGTTGTCGCGGCTCGCGGAGCACGAACGGTATCTGGCGTGTGAATTGGACGGCCGCCGCTTCGACATTGGTGTGCAATACGGCCTGTTGACCGCGCAACTCGCGCTGGCGCTCAACGGCAAGGACCGCGACGAGGTTCTGTCCGGCCTCGTCGAATTGCTGGCGCTGGGCGGCAAGTGATCTTTTATCGCGCTTAAACCCAAGCATTTTCGCTTTTTCCATGGCCGTCCCCCTGATTGAAATCATCACCTCGACCGATTCAAAGATCCGGAACCGGTCGCTCGATTCCGTCTGCCGCACGGCGTCCCTGGAACAACTCGCCGTGGCCTGCGCCAAACTCGACGCCTTTCGCCGGCACAGCGACAATCTTTATGAGCGCGTCCGGGCGTTGTTCTTTCTTTACGCCATCCACCGATTTCACCTGCCGTACAAGCCGGGCGTCAGCCAGCGCGGTCTGATTCCATTTGAAGGTTTCAAACACCTGCTGCACCGCCGGTTCGCCGAGGCGATTGAAGACTTTCTGTCGGTGCAAAAGACCGGAGGCCCCAGCGATCCCATCTCCAGCGCGCTGGCGGCGGCGTATCAACGGCTCGCGTTTCAGACGCTGGCTGACCAGGTGCGGCGCAGCGTGCGCTCCGTCCGCGGCAATCAATGGATGTTCCGCATGGGGCATCCGGCCGATCATCCGCTGCGCCTCCGGCCGGAATTGCTGCAGCGCGACGCCGAGGGCGGCCACCCGATTTTGCGCGAGCGGACGCCGGTGCGCATGGACCTCAGCCACAGCGGTTGGAGCGACATTTTCTTTTTGGGCATGGATTTTCCCGAAGGCGCGCGGGTGCTGAACGTTTCCATTGATCTGGGCGTGCATGGCCGGGACGCCGCGCCGCGTCCGCCGGTTGAATCGTATTTGCGCGTGATTGACGAACCGGTGCTCCGCCTGACCAGCGCGGACCTTGGCGCCAGCGCGGACATCAACAACCTCGCCGAAGTTTTCGATTTCGCCCGCGATTACCTTGGCCTGCTCAAGGCGGCAGTCATCGCGGCGGGCATCGTGCCCCCGGGCATTGAAGGGTCCGGCCAAAAGCTCGCCGACCTGCTGGCCCGCCTCGCCGGACCGGGCCGCGGTCTGGAAATTGTCAGCAACGTCAATAACATCCCCAAGGGCTCGCGCCTCGCGGTTTCCACAAACTTGCTGGCCTCGTTGATTTCTGTTTGCATGCGCGCGACGGGCCAGGCCCGGTCGCTGGACGGTTCGTTGCAGGAGGACGAACGCCGGCTGGTGTTGGCGCGCGCACTGCTCGGTGAATGGCTCGGCGGTTCCGGCGGCGGCTGGCAGGATTCCGGCGGCGTGTGGCCGGGCATGAAACTCATTTGCGGCGTGCTCGCCGGCGAGGATGATCCTGAGTTCGGCATCAGCCGCGGACGCCTCATGCCGACGCACAAGATTCTCGATCAACACGACGCTTCGCCGGAAACGCGCCGGCGTTTGCAGGAAAGCCTGGTGCTCGTCCACGGCGGCATGGCCCAGAACGTCGGGCCGATCCTCGAAATGGTCACGGAGAAATACCTGCTCCGCTCCGATGCCGAATGGCGCGGCCGCCAGCAGGCCATGGGCATTCTGGATGACATCATCGGCGCGCTGCGGGACGGCGATGTCCAACGGATCGGCGCGCTGACGACACGCAACTTCAACGAACCGATCCAGACCATCATTCCCTGGGCCAACAATCATTTCACCGAATCACTCATCCGGCGGGTGCAGAAGGAATTTGGGCAAAATTTCTGGGGTTTCTGGATGCTGGGCGGCATGTCGGGCGGCGGCATGGGTTTCATTGTTGAACCGGAACACAAGGCGCGTGCGCAGGACCGGCTGGGGGTGGTCATGTCGGAACTCAAGCGCGAATTGGAAAATGCCCTGCCTTTTGCGATGGAGCCGGTGGTTTATGATTTCGCCATCAACGAACGGGGCACTTGGGCCGACCTGCTCTCCGGCGCGGACGCCCTGCTGCCCGCGGCGTATTATTCGCTCCACGTTCCCAACTGGTTGCGGGTGGATCCGCAGACATTGGCACCGGAACGCCGCGCCGAAATCGGCAAATTCAGCACTGCTTGTCACACCCGGCCCGAATTGGGCGGCATGATGTCCTCGCTCTTCGACCGTCTGCTGCCGCAGCCCAAAATGGAGAGCGACCGGGAGCAAAGTCTCGCCGAATTGCTCGAGCAAAACGGTTTTGACCGTCCACAGCACCAACAAATCAGCGACGACCTCAAGGCGGGCCGCATCGGGCTGGCGCAAAACCGCTTGCCGGTGAATGCCGAAATCAAGGACGTGAAGGACGGCGACGTACTGGACGCCACCGCACCGCCGGCCAAGGCCCTTCGCGAAGCCGGTCGTGCCGCGCTTGCCCGGGGCGAACTGGCCGTCGTGACGTTGGCTGCGGGCGTGGGCAGCCGCTGGACCCAGGGCGCGGGCGTGGTGAAGGCGCTCCATCCCTTCTGCAAACTGGGCGGTGAATACCGCACGTTCATCGAAACGCATCTGGCCAAAAGCCGGCGAATCAGCCATCTGGCGGGCCAGCCGTTGCCGCACATTGTCACCACCAGTTACCTGACGCATCAGGCCACGGCCGATTATCTCGTGCGACAGAACAACTGCGGCTATCCGGGCCCGGTGTTGCTGTCGCCCGGGCGTTCCATCGGCCTGCGCATGATCCCGATGGAACGCGACCTGCGCTTTCTCTGGGAAGAAATGCCGCAGCAGATGCTCGACGAGCAGCAGCAAAAGATCCGCGACAGTCTCCACGCCGCGCTAATCAACTGGGCGCGCGCCGCCGGTGAAGGCAGTGATTACACCGACAATCTCCCCGGCCAATGCCTGCACCCGGTCGGTCACTGGTTCGAGGTGCCGAACCTGCTCCGCAACGGCGTGCTGGCCCGTTTGCTCGCCGAACGCCCGCAGCTCCGGCACCTGATGCTCCATAACATTGACACGCTCGGCGCCGACGCCGACCCGGCAATGTTCGGCCTGCATCTGGCGCAGGGGTCCTGCCTGACGTTCGAAGTGATCACGCGGCGATTGGAAGACCGCGGCGGCGGCCTGGCCCGCGTCAACGGCCAGGTGCGTCTCGTTGAGGGACTGGCCATGCCGCGCGAGGAGGACGAGTTCGCGCTCAGTTATTACAACTCGAACACGTGCTGGATTGACATTGATCAGTTGCTGGTGGTGTTCGGGTTGACTCGCGGAGACCTGGCGAATGCGGAGAAAGTCACCGCCGCCGTACGCACACTGGCGGCGCGTGTGCCGACCTATGTCACAATCAAGGACGTCAAAAAACGCTGGGGCCAGGGACAGGAGGACATATTCCCCGTGAGCCAGTTCGAGAAGTTGTGGGTGGACATGACGGCGCTGCCGGAAATCAAGTCGCGCTTTGTGGTGGTGCCCCGCCTGCGCGGACAGCAGCTCAAAGACCAGTCCCAGCTTGACGGCTGGCTCCGGGACGGTTCGGCGGCGCATGTCGAACAGATGTGCGAGTGGGCTGCGGCAACCCCGGCGTGAAGCCGAAGGCGATCATTATCGATATTTTGGATGCATTCAATAAGTGGCGTTCCTGGCGCCAGCCATCCGGCTGTGCCACGTCAACCGCCGGTCAGTGAAACGGCAATTTAGTTTCTGTCCCGTCGATGGTCAGCACCACCCAGCTGTCGCCCAATTCCTTGAAACGCACGGAGACCGGGCCGTTGGTCGTTTGCGTCAAGGCCGATTCGCCGAGCAAAATAGTATAGGTCCGCTTTCCGGTTTGAATCGTCACCGCCGAATTGGAGCCATTGCGGGTAATTCCTTTGACGGAAAAAAGACCGGCCATCTCTTCAGCCGTCTGGGCCGGACTCGGTTGGGCTGCTAAATTGGCAGGCGCGCTTGGGGCCGGCTGGTGCGCGTTTTGAACTGGCTGGTTTGTCTTGATGGCAGTTTGAAAAACTTCGTTTGTTTCCGGTTGCTGCGTGACAGTTCCAAATTCCCCGGAATTTCTGGCGGATGGCCGCAAATCGCCCATGAGCGCCCCAAAAAGCCACAGGTTCATCCCAAACATAAGCGCGTAGCCGACCATAATGGTGAACATGACATCCACACGATCCGCGTGGGTAACCTTCGAGATGCAGACAATCAGCACGACAAGTATGATTGGGGCGGAAATGTAAGAAGCCAGGTAAATCCCGAAAAAATGGCCAAGGACCGTGGCCAGCGCCCGGTCCAGGCCGCTCACGAGAGCGGCCGATCCAAGCAATCCCGGGAAATTATAATCGAGCTTCTGGAGCTTGATCATGATCCAGAGCGCCAAGGCAAGAAATACCGTTTGCACAGCAAACTCGATGAACAAGACCAGGGTTTCGAGAATCATTCGGCCGATTCATATTAGACGATGTCCGGGCGGTCAATGTTGTTTGCATGGCCGGGGCGACCCCGAAAAAAAAGGGTTGCGTTTCCGGCCCGGAGCGGTAAGATTAGGCGAAGTTGTAATTTGTAGTTGTTTTCTTTAAGATTGCCGAGGGGCGGGTTTTGGGTTTCATTTTGCTCGTTTCCGTAGTAGAAACCTTCGCACGCGATTGAACCTGGTTGCGAACATGAGCCGGCTGGCCCGGGGCGGAGTTGGTCAGCGCACCCTCCCCGAAGGCGGCCACGTCGCCATAACCAACCTTCGACCCGTCAACCGCCGAACCAAGAAAGGCCGGTGCTTATGAAAGTATTCCTCGTTTACGTCAATGATGAGAATTTTTACCGGCTGCTGCCGGAAGATTTGGGCGGCTCAAAACCGGGCGACCCGCGCATCAAGGTGATGGGGTTCCCGCCGCTTGGGATCGAGACGCTCGCACCCGTCCTGCGGAAGCATGGCCATCAGGTCCGGATGTTCGACACCTGCCACCCGAAGATGAAGGAGCCGGACATCGCGCAGGCCTTGCGGGATGATCCGCCGGACGTCGTGGCCCTCTCGTTTTTGTCCACGACGACTTATCCGGGAGTGAAGAGCATGGCCCAAATGGTCAAAGCCGAGATGCCAAATGTTCCAATCATCTGCGGCGGAGTTTTTGCCACGATGAACCAGGAGCGGATTCTGAAGGATTGTCCCTACATTGATGCCGTGGGCGTCGGCGAAGGCGAGGAATTGCTGCCGGACTATCTTGACCACCTGAACAATCCGGCAAGCGTGGCCGGTCTTGTCTGGCGCGATGGCAATAAAATCGTCAAAAACCTCGCCCGCCCGATCATCAAGGATTTGAACCTGTTTCCGTATCCCGACCGGATGTCATTGCCGATTGATTACATTGAATCATTGCCGCTCGACGTGCCGGCCGTTCTTTCGCTGGAAAAATTCTGCACGATGCAAACGTCGCGCGGCTGTCCTTACACTTGCATTTATTGCGACATCCCGGCACTGACCAACGGCAAGTGGCGCTTCCGCTCGCCGGAGCATGTCTTGGGCGAAATGCAGCAGCTTCACGACCAGGGCTACCGCTCGATTTATCTGACCGACGATCATTTTCTGCTGAAACGTGACCGCATCAGCACAATTTGCCAGAACATCATTGACCACAAACTGGCGTTCAAGTGGGGCTGCGAAGGCCGGGTGGATTCTGTCGCGGTGGACCAGCTGCCCATCATGGGCAAGGCGAACTGCAACTTCCTCGCGTTCGGCGTGGAATCGGGAACACAAAAAATTCTCAACCGGCTCGACAAGCGGCAAACGCTCGAGCAAATCGAACACGCGGTCAGCGAGGCCAAGCGGTGCGGCATCGAACGGGCGCACGGATTTTTCCTGGTCGGTTCCCCCGGCGAAACCGAAGAGGACATCCTGGAAAGTTTCCGTTTCTGCGCGCGGCTTAAGCTCGACACGTTCGGCTTCAACCGGCTGTGTGTTTATCGCGGCACGCCGCTCTGGCACGAGTATATCGAACGCGGCATCCTCGACGACGAGCGCGACTGGGCCAAGTGGTTCAAGTGTTCGGACATTGACCCAACGGTTCTGCCCAGTGAGGTCGTCAACCGTGCGCGCCAGAAGGGCTACGCGCTGCTCTTTGCCCGGCGGATTTTCTTCCGCCCCATCCAGACCTTCAAACTGCTCCACACCCTGGGCCGGCACATGAAGTACACCGACATCCTCCGGCTGTTGAGCAGTCCGTTCCGCCGGCGCAAGCTGAACCGGACGCCGGAGCTGCCCGCCAAGATGATCGAACGGGGATTAACCGCGCCCATTCGGAACTCCGCGCCGGTGGATGCTCCGGCCGTTCCCGCGTGACGCGACGGGTGGGTGTCAATGGTTGATGACCAACTGCTCCACGAGAGTATCTGGCAGGTGTTTGAAACGGCTCGGGTTAATTTTTGGAGTTAGTTGTGCAGCCTATCCTTTAGCCCGAGCCTGTCCTTTTTCATGAAATGAGCATAATTTAAACTGAAGTTGTTGTCCAACGCAAAATTACGACGTTTATGACGCCGCAATCCCTTTCGGCAAAGACGGCACGTGCCCCTTTGGACAAATTATTACCTAACCCTATCGGCGGGACGCTATGTATATGACTGCGTTACGACTAACGGAACAGATCGCTGTGGGTTCCCGTGCGTTCAAAACGAACGTGTGAATTGTTTTCTGTCAGCGTGTAAATCAAAACCCAATCTGGCTCAAGGTGGCAATCGCGGCTGCCGGCAAAGTTTCCGCGCAATGGATGGTCCTTGTATTGCGGCGGTAAAGCGTCGCCGTCAATCAGCAGGTCAATCGCGGCTTTGAGCTTTGCCAAATCTTTCCCCCGCCGTCCGGCGAGTTTGACATCTTTCTTGAACTGCCCGGTGCGGCTGAAAGTTCTCACAAGCCCAAATCGGCGTAGAGTTCCTTCTTGCTGGCGAAACGCCTGACGCCTTTGCCCTTCTTGCTTGCGTTGAGTGTGCGGGCGGTAAGTTCGTTCGGGACCCGAACGTCAAAGGGCAGGCCGCGTTGCAGCTTGATCTGCCGATAAAGCAAATGCACCGTCTCGGAAACGGTCAGCCCCAAATCCGAAAGGATGTTTTCAACCTCGGTTTTCAGTCCCGGTTCAATCCGGGCGCGGATGCTGGCGGTTTTACGCATGCGGTGAATGTAGCCCTACGAGGGATACATGGCAAATTATTTCAATCATCGGTTGTGGCGTCATTTGCAGTTTTTGGAGCGCAGAGCATTGCTCCGCAAGCTGCAAACCTCGGTTCGCGCGGAATGATGCTCCGCGCTCCGGTCAAATTATTCCCTGCTGCCGTTGTTTCCGTTTTTGCGTTCCCAGCGTCGCGGTTGCCGTTCGGGCGGTGAGGTATCCACTTTCGCGTAGTAAGTTTCCTCGCCAAACAATTTGTTGGCTGCCTGCTCCAGCTCGATGGATGGTGTGACGCTGAATCGTTCGTTGGTGTCCATGAAGATGACCCCGCCGCCCGGACGCATAAAACTCAGCAGCAACGGGCATTTGCCGGCGTGCGCCGCAACCAGTTCATGCACGGATTCGAGTTGTTCGGGCTTCAAATGCGCGGTGTGCAGGCGCAAATGCACCTGTTTGGTGAACCGTTTCGGCGCGTCCTCCAGCGGCAAAATTTCCTGTGGAAAAATTTTCGGCTTTTCGTCGCCGTTGTTTACTTCGCCGACGACGAGGATGGCCTTGTTCGGCACGAGCAACTCGCGATAACGGTCGTAGTTCTCGTTCATGCACAGCACCTGGACGGAGCCTT
>JBEKJN010000044.1:0-14780 GCA_050011235.1 Verrucomicrobiota bacterium
CGGATGACCGGTGGTTTTTCCGCGTCGCCCGAGGCGAGGATCGCGCCGCCCAGCACCGTGCCAAAAAGGTTCGGCATCGGCTGGCGTTTCGGTTTGGAAATTTCTTCAGGCGGCTGGTCGCGTCCGTCGTAACGAACGTAGGGAAATTTTCCGTCGAAATTTGGGTCAAAGACGCGGATGCGTTCCTCAAGTGGCGGATGAGTTTCAAGCAGGCCGATGAACGGTTCACTGACGCCGTTTCCAAAAAACATGTGAGAAAGTTCCTCGGCGTGCGCGTGGCCAAGGCGCGAACCCGTCTCGCCCAAGCCGCCGATTTTTTTCAGCGCGCCGGTGATGCCTCCCGGATTGCGCGTGAATTGGACGGACGAGGCGTCGGCGAGAAATTCACGCTGGCGGCTGACGGCGGCCTGGATGAGCCGTCCAAAAAAAACGCCGATGTAGCCGATGACCAGCAGCAACAAACCCAGCAGAGGCAATGGATTCTGTCCGCGCCCGCGCCCGCCGCCGCGCGCCGTTTGCACAAGAACCCGTCCGATGATGGCGAGGCAAAGGATGCCAAAGATGATTCCCATAAGCCGGAGGTTCAGCCGCATGTCGCCGTTTAAAATGTGGCTGAATTCGTGGCCGATGACGCCCTGTAATTCGTCGCGCGCGAGCAATTTCATGCAGCCGCGCGTCACGGTGATGGTGGCGTCGCCGGGTTTGTGGCCGGCGGCGAAGGCGTTGATGCCGTCTTCCTCGTCCATGACATAGACCTGCGGCGCGGGCACGCCCGACGCGATGGCCATTTCCTCGACGACGTTGAGCAGTTTGCGTTCGTCGGGATCGTTTGTGTTCGTGCTGACGAGCCGCGCGCCCATCATTTCCGAAACCGCTCTGCCGCCAGACGCCAGCGCCATGGTTTTGTAACTGCTGCCGATGAGGATGACCGCCAGCACGCCGCCGGCGACGCCGAGGAACAGTTGCGGATTCCAAAGTGCGAACTGCGGTTGTTCGCCGTAACGATGGTAGTGCGATTGCGCGCCGGCAAAAATGATCAGCGAGGCGAAATACACGGCGACGATGAGCGCCGCGACGGCAACCGCGAAATAAAAAACGAGCAGCTTTGTTTTGCGGCGGGTCTTGTCCTGCTGCGCGAAAAAATCCATTTTGGGAGGGACGGCATTTTGCCGTCCCAATAATTAATTGGGGAGGCGGCACGCCGTCCCTCCCACACATCACGAAAAAGAAACCTTCGGCGCGTCCTTCTGCTCTAGTTTGTCAATGACGAACAGTTCCGCCGGGCCGAAGTTGAAGATGCCGGCGATGATGTTGCTCGGGAAAACCTCCCGGTCGGTGTTGTAAACCATGACCGAATCGTTGTACGCCTGCCGGACGAAGGAGATTTTGTTTTCGGTCGAGGTCAGCTCCTCGGTGAGCTGCATCATGTTCTCGTTGGCCTTCAAATTGGGATATTGTTCGGAGACCATCATCAGCCGGCTCAACGTCCCGGCGAGTCCGGTTTCGGCGGAGACCAGATTTTTCATGGCGCTCGCTTCGCCGGGATTGGCGGCGGCGGCCTGCGAGGCGGCGTAGGCGATGTTGCGTGCCTTGGTGACGTTCTCCAGCGTCTCGCGTTCGTGCTTGATGTAGCCTTTGGCAATCTCGACCAGGTTCGGAATCAGGTCGTAGCGGCGTTTGAGTTGCACGTCAATTTGCGCGTAGGCGTTCTTGAACCGGTTGCGCAGCGTGACGAGCTTGTTGTAACCGCCGATGATGAAGGCGACGAGGCCCGCCAACACGACCACCACAACAACTGCAATAATCAATCCAATTCCCATTGCCATAATTTTCCTTTGTTAAGTTTGCTCATCTACTAAGCCAAAGGCCGCCGACCGGCAATGATAATTTGGCGGGCATTTTGGAATCGGTGCTTGCGCACGGCCACCATTACGGCTCAACGAACACCGGCATTCCGACCCAGACGAGATGGCTCAAGTATTCCGCGTCCCAATTCGCCAGCCGGAAACAGCCGTGTGATTCGGTGCGTCCGATCTGTTCCGGATTCGGCGCGCCGTGAATGCCGTAACCCGGTTTGTCCAGACCGATCCACGCCACGCCGACCGGATTGTTCGGGCCTGGCGGTATAACCAGTTTTTGGTTCGACTGTTGCGCCTCCGGCGATTCGGGAAACAATTCCGGGTCGAAGGTATAATTCGGATTCGGCGCGACGACGATGACATGCAATTCGCCGACCGGGCGTTTCTCTACGTGCGCCGCGATGCTGCACGGGAAATGTACGAGCAGATTGGATTCCTCGTCGAAGGCCTCCAGGAATTTGTCACCGAGATGGATGACGGCAAACGCCGCCTTGTTCGTCGGCGCGGGATAATTCACGTCGGGAATTTTCACGGCCGTGCCGGCGGTGAGGTTGGTCCAACTCACATTCGGATTGAGTTGCCGGATCAATTCGGGGTGCGCGTGGCCTTTTTCGGCGACGAGTTCGAGTTCGGTTTCGTAGGCGAGCGAGGACTGCTGCGACTTGGCGAGCCATGTCTTGCCGAGCGGCTGCAACCCCGCGAGGTCATTTGTCGTGACCACACAGGTTGTCAACGGGGGCGAGTCGAGCGTGAGCCGCGCGCCGGTTTCTGCGTCCAACACGCCGGTCTGCGGCAAATTTTCCATTTCCTGAAAGACGGAAATTGCCTTTCGCGTTTGCGAACCGGGCACGGCGTCGATGGAACCCGGCGAAATACCGCGGCGCGCCAGCGCGATTTGTGCTTCAAACACATTGCGCGCCGCGTGCGGAAAACCGCCTGCGGCTTCAGCTGCCCCACTCCACTGGCGCGCCTTGGATTTGGCAGGGGCCGGTGTTACGACGCGTGCCGGTTTGGCGGGATGTTCGTGCCGCCACCAAAACCAGGCTGCAACGGCAACGATGGCCAACACAAACAGCCAGCGAATAACGCCACTTTTGTTGCGGCGTTTGCGCGGCAATTGGTATTTTGGTTTTGAGCGGCTTGCCACGCCGGGATTAAGCCACAGGCCAAACAGCAACCCAAGAGCGAAGTCAACACCCGGAAGGAGAACGATTCGCTCAGGCCAGATTCAGCACGGCGTCGCCGATGATCCGGGCGGCGTCATCGTAGCTGACCAAACCGGTATTGATAATCATGTGGTAGAGCAGGGGATTCTCATTGTCCGCGCCGAAATACTTTTTGAGATAGCGCTGACGGGCATGATCTTCGGCCGGACAGAACTTGCGCGCCTCAGCTTTGGTCATGTTATAGGCTTCACGGGAGTGTTCAACCCGGGCATCGAGCGGAGCCACCAGGCGAACATGGAGCACGTGCGGCAATCTGGCGGTGACGATGTTGGCGCCGCGGCCGATGAGGATCACGTTGCCCGATTGAGCCAGTTTGAGCATGGTCTCGGCGACCTGATGAATCACGGTCGTTGACGGCGGATGCACTCCAAACACATCGGCCATGATGTCTTCCAGTTCCGATATGCGGTCTTCCGGCAGGAATTTCGCCAGGCACGCCGGAAGGTTGTGGTCCTCAAGGACCTTGTCCATGAGATTGCGATCAAACACCGTCCACGGGCAGGCGTCCCCGGCAGCATGTCCCTGCAGATAGTGAGCCAGTTTTTCGGCGACGACCAACGCCCCGCAACCCGCCTGCCGGGAAATCGTCACCGCGCGGCGCACGTTTTTTTGCACCGGCGATTCCAACCCTTCAACGAATTGCACCTGGCTGCTGATGAAGGACGGACAATGTTCAAGACCGTGATCAATCATAACGACCTCCTGGTTCGCGGATTTGATGTGCAGAAGGGGAACAGGCCGCGCTTTTGTGTCCGGCAAAGGCCATTTCGATTAAAACCCGTTGAGTCTGCATCTTGTCCATAACTGCTTTCGGGTTCCGGACCGGCCGTGCACCTCATGCTCATTCCTGCCGGCTCTCAATGCAGCATACGCCCCCGACCCCGCCGATTTCAAGGGAGGCCAAACGATTTGATGACAGCTAATGCAAAAAATTAACCATCAGCAACAGGCGGGGGCGGCGCGGATCACGGCTGGGTGAGCATTTCGCAGTAGGCACGCCGGATTTGATCCACCAGCGGCGAGGACGCGACCGGTTCGCCGTCAAATGCAGTCACCGGCACGATGCCGAACGCACTTTGCGTGATGAAAATGCCTTCGGAATCTCGTAGCGCCCCGGGTTTGATGACGCGTTGGTTCGTGTGGAGACCCAGTGTCCGACAGATTGCCAGCACGACAGCGCGCGTGATGCCCGGCAACACACCGCAACCGGCCGGCACGGTGCAAACCCGGTCGCGGGAGACCCAAAACAAATTGCCACTCGCGGTTTCGGCCACATCGCCATTCGTGTTGATAAGCAGCGCTTCGTCCGCGCCTTTTTCAATCGCTTCAATGCGCGCCATGACATGCGTGAGCTTGTTCATCGTTTTGAATGCTGCGAGCGGATCGGCGGCGGGAACTCGAAACGATGACGTGGCCAAACTCCACTGAATCGTTTTTTCCAATGGTGGCGCGGCGTGCAGCGCCATCACAACCGTTGGTTTGCCATCTGATTTGGGTGTGTAACCGCGTTCGCCCGGCCCACGGGTGAGTGTCACGCGCAAAATCGCCTCTGACATTTGATTTTTCCCGATGAGTTGTTCCGCAAACTGTTGCAGTTCCCTCGGCGTGAACGGTGATTTGATTTGCAAAAAATTCGCTCCGCGCATCATGCGCTCCAGATGCTGCACCATGCAGAATGGCCGGCCGTTGACGACGCGCATCGTCTCGAACAGCCCGTCGCCATACATGAAACCACGGTCGTTGATGGGAACGACGGCTTGTGGTTCAGGCACAAATTGGCCATTGAGGAAAACGAGCATGAAGATTTTTAACGCAAAGGCGCGGAGACGCAGAGAAAAAAAGGCACGAATTGCACGGATTCTCACAAATGGAATCCGGTTTTCTGAAATTCGTGTCACAAAAAAAGTTGTCCGGTTTTGGCCGGAACAGGCATTTAATAGGTGGATGCAGGCAATGGATGACATGGCGCTGCTGCGGGAATACGCCACGAGCAATTCCGAAGCGGCATTCGAGGCTTTGGTTTCGCGGCGCGTCAACTTCGTCTATTCAGCAGCGTTGCGACAGGTGCGCGACCCGCATCTGGCCGAGGAAGTCACCCAGGCGGTGTTCATCATCCTGGCGCAGAAAGCCGGGCGGATTCGCGGCGGCACAGTTCTTGCCGGCTGGCTGTTCAAGACCACGCGCTTTGCCGCCCTGGCGCACATGCGCTCTGCCGCAAAGCGTCGGCAACGCGAACAGGAGGTGCAAATGCAATCTGAACTTCAAACAACTGCACCGGATTTGTTCTGGGAACAGATGTCGCCGTTGCTGGACGAAGCGCTGGCGGCGCTCGGTGAAAAAGATCGTCAAGCCGTGCTGCTGCGCTATTTTGAAAACAAAAGCCTGGCGGAGGTCGGCAGCCATCTGGGCACGGGCGAAGACACCGCGCGCAAGCGGGTCGCGCGCGCGCTGGAAAAGCTGCACCGCTATTTTTCCAAACGCGGCGTGTCCTCGACGACGGCCATCTTTGCCGGGGCGATTTCCGCCAACTCCGTTCAAGCCGCGCCGGTGGCGCTGGCAAAATCCGTGACGGTCGTGGCGCTGGTCAAAGGCGCGGCGGCCAGCGGTTCAACCTTAACCCTTGTGAAAGGAGCATTAAAAATTATGGCATGGACAAAAGCGAAGACGGCAATTGTTATCAGCGCCGGTCTGATTCTGACGGCAGGCACGGCCACGGTGGTGGTCAAGGCGGTTCACTCGGCACAGGAGACCGCTCGTGGGTCGAGAGCTGCCGACTTGTTCAAAACGTTCGTCGCGGAAAAGAAAGCACAGGTGACTGCGGCTGCCGCGGCTGAAGGAAAGGCAACGCCGCCCGAGTATGACGCATTCTTCGCGGCGGCAGAGAAGGGAAATTTGCCGGCGATACGCCGCCGTTTGAATGGCTTATATTCTCCGTTGACAGGAACTTCCTGGGAGGCAGCCAAGGAAACGGCTTACGCCTTTGAAATGTTTTCCATGTGGGACGAAAAGTATGCGCTGGCTTATGCCTATGGCATTATCGAATCCATACCGCCGGGAAGCATTTATTTTACCGGCGTGCCCATGGGAGCGTTTTTAATCCCCGCATTGCAGAAATCAGAAGGGGGTGCCGATCCTTGCTTTACCCTTGATCAAGGCACATTGGTTGACGAAAGTTATCGAGCCTACCTGCGGAACATGTATGGCGATAAAATTTATATTCCCACAGAGGAAGACGTACAAAAGTGTTTCCAGGAATACGCGCCCGACGCTCTGCTTCGCAAACAACAAAACAAACTCCAGCGGGAAGATTTTCAGCGCATTGATCGGCTGATTGCCAAAGTCATTTTCGACAAGAACCCGGGTCACGAGTTTTACTTCGAAGAAGCTTGGCCGGTCGAGTGGATGTATCCGTATCTTGAGCCGCACGGCCTGATTCTGAAAATTAACCGGCAGCCGCTGTCTGAATTGTCGGAGGACACGGTCACGCAGGATCACGATTTCTGGGTCAAGCAGCTCGAACCGATGATTGGTGACTGGCTCACCTACGACACGCCGGTCGAGGAACTCGCCGCGTGGACGGAACGGGTGCGGCTTAAACATGATTTCAGCGGCTTTACCGGTGACCGCCATTTTGTCGAAGGCACTTGGGGGGAACGGCAGATTTTTTCCAAGCTGCGCAATGCCATCGGCGGTGTTTACGCTTGGCGCGCGGACCATGCCACCAACCCGGCGGAAAAGGAACGCATGACTCGCGAAGCGGACTTTGCCTTCCGTCAGGCGCTGGCGCTGTGGCCCTGTTCGAATGAAAGCTGTTCCCCGGTCTTTCGATATATGACCCTGCTCAAGAAGGAGAACCGGCAATCCGACGCCGGTCTGGTTCAGGCAATGGCGCAAAAATGCTCCAAGCAATTGAAACAATAGCCGGAAACTTGACTTGGGTAACAACGCGGCGCCACGCAAGAAAATTGTCTCATTTCCCGTTCGGTGTGCATATATAGGGTGAATGACGAATGATGACCTGGAGTTGGTGCGACAATACGCTGTCAACCAGTCAGAGAGCGTCTTTGCGACGCTGGTTGCCCGGCACGTCAATCTGGTCTATTCCGCAACGCTGCGGCAGGCAGCCAGCCCGCAATTGGCCGAGGAAATCACGCAAACCGTGTTCATCATTCTGGCGCGCAAGGCGGGTTCCCTCAATTCCCGAACCATTCTTCCCGGCTGGCTCTACCGGACAACGCGTTTTGCCGCCGGGGCCGCTCTGAAACGGGAAGCCCGCCGCCAACGCCGGGAACAGGAGGCCTGCATGCAATCAACGCTTGATGATCACCCGCTCGACGCGGTTTGGCAGGAATTGTCGCCGCTGCTCGACGAGGCCATGGCACAACTGCGGGACCAGGACCGCGACGCCCTGGTGCTGCGTTTTTTCGAGAACAAAAGTTTGCGTGAAGTGGGCGCCGCGCTGGGATTGCAGGAACGCGCCGCCCAAAAACGGGTGGCACGGGGACTGGAAAAGCTCCACACCTTCTTTGCCCGGCGCGGTATTGCCTCCACCACGGCGATCATCGCCGGGGCCGTTTCGGCCAATTCCGTTCAAGCCGCGCCGGTGGCGCTGGCGAAAACAATTACTGCTGTGGCGGTGGCGAAGGGCGCGGCGGCCAGCGGTTCAACCTTAACCCTCATCCAGGGAGCATTGAAAATTATGGCATGGACAAAAGCAAAAACAGCAATTGTTGTGGGCGTGGCAGCTATTTTAGCGGCGGGAACGGCAACAGTGGTGATAGAAAGAGCCAAACAACCTCATGAGCCAATGTATCAAGGGAAATTGCTGAGTGTCTGGTTGAAAGGTTACGATACAAGCAACATAGAAGAGCTATTTAAAAATAACGGCGCGAAATTACATGAACTGGATAAAATAGTGAGTCAATTTGGAACAAATGCCATTCCAACTTTATTACAATTATTGCGAGAAGAAGATTTCAAGGGACACAACAAAGATTCAAATGGAGGGGAAGCATCAAATGGATTCCGAGTTTTAGGAGCCAGTGCCAAAGATGCAATCCCGGCGTTAATTAAAATCTATGAGCAAAATCCAGCAGCTCGCATCGACATCATTTACTCTTTGGGCTGTATCGGGCCAGCCGCTGATGTATCTGTTCCCTGGCTTCTCCAAAGATTGACCGATACAAATGGCGAGGAGCGCTCTTGGATTGTTGAAGCACTCGGCCAAATCCATACACAGTCCGCGTTGGTTGTACCTATGTTGATAAATTGCTTGGATGATTCAAACAGTAAAGTCCGGGGAAAGGCCGCTGTAGCACTCGGAGAATATGGAACAGACGCCAAGCCAGCGGTTTCCGCATTGATTGATTTACTCAATGACAAACGTAAAGGCATAAGGAACTGCGCTTCTTTTGCTATTAAAATGATCGACCCTGAAGTTGCGGTTAAAGCTGGGTTGAAATGAAGCGTTAGCCGCGAACCAGTCGAAATGCTGGTGGTGGAGAAAGTGAAATAGGCAATTTGTTTTGTAGGAGTCGAGGTAACGAGACTCAAATCAAATCCTCGTTCCCGAATTTGAAATGAGCCTCCTCACGTCGGCTCCTGCAATTTTCGAGTGCCGCCAGAAAGCCCACGGCTTTCGCCAACGTTTCCTCGTATTCTGCTTCGGGGTTGGAATCGGCCACGATACCCGCGCCGACGTTGAAGTGCGCCAGGCCGTCTTTGCAGACCGCTGTGCGGATGGTGATGCTCAACTGGCTCTCCCGGTTGAAACCGAGGTAGCCGTGACAGCCGCAGTAAGGCCCGCGAGCAAGCGGTTCCAGTTCATCAATGATTTCCATCGCGCGGAACTTCGGCGCGCCGGTGATGCTGCCGCCGGGAAAACACGACGCGAGCGCGGTAAAATGTGTCATGCCTCTTCGCAATTGGCCTTCGACGGTTGAGACCAGATGTTGCACCTGTGCGAACCGTTCCAGCCGTGCCAATTCCGGCGTTTGCACCGAGCCGAACTCGCACACCCTGCCGAGGTCATTCCGCAGCAGGTCGGTAATCATCACCAGTTCGGCCAGCTCCTTCACGCTGGTCTGGAGTTCGTAGGCAAATTGCGCGTCACGGGTCGGGTCGGCGTCACGCGGGCGCGTGCCTTTGATAGGCCGGGTTTGGATGTGCGAGCCGCTCAAACGCAAAAATTGTTCCGGCGATGACGACGCGATTTGAAAGCGGCAGTGCCTCCTCCCCGCGTCGCAGTCGAGGAACGCTGAGAATGGAGCAGGAGAGATGGCGGTCAGTTTTTGGAACAATTCCCAGCCGGAAAAATCGCACGGGGCGGTCAGGCGCTGCGACAAGTTCACCTGATAAATGTCGCCGGCGCGGATGTAACGCTGTGCGCGATCAACGCGATCAAGAAACCCGGCCCGGGAGAAATTGGACGCGATGCGTGATGCGAGGTGCGTGATGCGTGATGGTTCATCCTGCATCCCGCATCCTGCATCTTGAACCACTTGTTCCACCGCAAGTTTGTTTGTCCAGAATTCCAATTGCTCCTGCGCCCGCCTTTCGCTACGCGAGCCGTCGGCATCGAGGCTGGTGGAGACAATCCAGGTTTTGCCAAGGCAATGATCGAACACGACCAGGCTGTCGTAAAAGCCGACATGGCAATCAGGCAGTTCGAGATCGTTGACGGCGCGGCGCGGGAGCTTCGGCTCGGTGAAATTTTTCAGGTCGTACCCCCAGTAACCGAAGCCGCCGCCGAGTGGAAACGGCAAATCTATTTCGTCCAGCAGTTCGAAGCGCGACATCAAACTGTCGAGCAGATGCCACGGGTTGCCGAATTGGGTCTGGGGTCTGGCGTCTGGGGTCTGGCGTCTGGAGATCTCGCAACGCGAACCAAAAGAACGAAACGTGAGAAATGGGTTTGCCGTGACGAATGAATAACGCGCCGACGGCGAATCGAATGACGAAGTGCGAAGCAGAACAACACCAGATTGCGGATCAAGCAAGTGCGCCGCCAGCGATTCGGGCGTGTGCGCGGTGGAAATTTCGTGAATCAGCGGGTGCATTTCCGAATCACGCAAACGCCTTGGGCAGGGTGCCGGGGGGGCCAACACGGCGTTCGTAGTCCAGAATGCGGTTAACGGCCTCCTGCGGATCATCGGTCACGGTGGCGAGGTCGAGATCGCCGGGACTGATGAATTTGTTTTTTTCCTTCACCTCCGTTTTCAGCCAGCGCAACAAACCGCTCCAGTGGTCGCGCCCGAACAGAATGAGCGGGAATTGGGGAATGCGTTCGGTTTGCACGAGCGTGATGATTTCAAAAAATTCGTCGAGCGTGCCGAAACCGCCGGGCATGAACACAAAGCCGAGGCTGTATTTGGCGAAGCACACCTTGCGCGCAAAAAAATAATGAAAGTGCAGCGGCACGTTGGTGTAACGGTTGCCGGCCTGCTCGCGCGGCAATTCGATGTTGAGGCCGACGGATTTGCCGCCACCCTGCATCGCCCCCTTGTTGGCGGCTTCCATGATGCCGGGGCCGCCGCCGGTGACGACGGCGAGTTTGTGCTGCGCAAGGCCCTTGGCGATGGCCACGGCGGCGTGATAATACTTGTCACTCGGGCGTGCCCGCGCGGAGCCGAAAATCGTGACGGCGGGGCCGACTTGCGAAAGCGTCTGGAAAGAATCCACGAACTCGGACATGATGCGGAAAATGCGCCAGGGATCCTCACGAACAAATGAAGTGCTGTCGTTCATGGCCAAAACATATTCATGACGGTGAAATGAAACAAGCCGGAGAACTCAAGGAATTCTCCGGCTGGACTGTTCAACCCGGTTCTTCAGGAGCAACCGAGGCTTTCGCCGCAATTCAGACACTTGTAACACGCGCCGTTGCGCACGGCCACGTGGCCGCAATTCGGGCAGGTGGGCGCGTCCTGCTGAAAATGCGCGATGGAATCGTTCAACGATTTCACGGCGGCGGCGGCGGCGTGATGGCCGTTGCCGTTGCCCGATTTCACGTCGGGCGCGTCGTTATCTTCGGCAATCGGCAATTCGGGGACCGGGCGGTTCAATCTTTTCTTTTCTTCTTCGAGCAAACCGGGCATGGCCAGGTCCGGCTGCGCGCGATTGGTCGCGACCGCGGCGCGATAGCCGGGAATGAATTGCACGGCCATCCAGCGAAAGACGTAGTCCGTGATCGAAGAAGCGTTGCGGATCTCGGGATTCTTTGTGAAACCGCTCGGCTCGAAACGCTGGTGCGCGAATTTTTTCACGAGGGCTCCGAGCGGGACGCCGTATTGCAACGCAATGCTGGTGAGCGTGCCGATGCCGTCCATCAAGCCGCCGATGGTCGAACCTTCCTTGGCCATGGTGATGAACAACTCGCCCGGCTGGCCGTCCTCGAACAGTCCGACCGTCATGTAGCCTTCGTGGCCGGCGATGTCGAATTTATGCGTGACGGCCGTGCGCGTGTCGGACAAACGGCGGCGCAGCGGTTTGCCGACCTCGGTACCCAGTCTGGCCACTTCGGTTTCCAGTTCCTTGATGCGGGCTTCGAATAATGAGGTGTCCGCCGCAGTTGTGCCGCTGGAGCCGTCGCCGCTCCTTTTGGTGCTTAACGGCTGCGAACGTTTCGAGCCGTCGCGGTAAATCGCCACGCACTTGAGTCCCATTTTCCAGGCCTGAAGGTAGGTGTTGCGGATGTCCTCAACGGTGCTTTCGTTCGGCATGTTGACGGTCTTGGAAATGGCGCCGCTGATGAACGGCTGCGCCGCGGCCATCATTTTCAAATGCGCGAGATAATGAATGCTGCGCTTGCCGCGATGCGGCTTGAAGGCGCAGTCGAAAACGGGCAGATGCTCCGGCTTCAATCCACTGCGGATGGTTTGGCCGCCTTCCTCCGCGTCTTCAATCGTGTCGAATTTTTCAATATGGGCGACAACGCCTTCAATTTCCTTCGCGCTGTAACCGAGCCGACGCAGCGCATCGGGCACGCCACGGTTGACAATCTTCAACATGCCGCCGCCGGCGAGGAGTTTGTATTTGACGAGCGCGATGTCGGGTTCGATGCCCGTCGTGTCGCAGTCCATCGAAAACGCAATGGTGCCGGTCGGCGCGAGCACGGTGACTTGGGCATTCCGGTAGCCAACCTTCCGGCCATATGCCAGCGCGCGGTCCCAGCAATGGCGCGCCTCCGCCTTCAGGTAATTGAATTCCTGGCTGGGCTGGATTTCTTCGACGGCGTCGCGGTGCAATTGGATGACGCCAAGCATGGATTCAACGTTGTCCTTTTGGCGCGGTTTCGGCACATGCGCACAACGGGCGTCGCGGTAGCCGGGAAACGTGCCGACGCTCGCGGCGATTTCGGCGCTCTGCTCGTAGGCGTGGCCGGTCATAATCGCTGTGATGGCGCCGGCGAGAGCGCGGCCGCCATCGCCGTCGTAAGGCAATCCGTAGCTCATGATGAGCGAACCAAGATTGGCGTAACCGAGGCCGAGCGTGCGGAAAATGTGGGAGTTTTCGGCAATGTCCTTCGTCGGATAGCTCGCGTTGTCCACGACGATTTCCTGCGCGGTGATGAAAATGCGCACGGCGGCTTTGAAACGCTCCACGTCGAATTTGCCGTCCTCGCGTTTGAATTTCATCAGATTCAGCGACGCCAGGTTGCAGGCGGTGTTGTTCAGGAAGACGTATTCGCTGCACGGGTTGGTGGAATGAATGGCATCGGTGCCCTTGCAGGTGTGCCATTTTTGGATCGCGCCGTCGTATTGCATGCCGGGGTCGCCGCAAATCCAGGTGCCTTCGGCAATTTTGAAAAACAGCTTCGCGGCATCCTTCTTTTCGAGCGGCTTGCCGGTGGTGATGGCGCGTGTCCACCATTCCTTGCCGCCAATCGCGGCCTGCATGAACTCGTCGCTGGCGCGCACGGAAAGGTTTTCGTTTTGATACATCACGCTGCCGTAGGCGTCGCCGTTGTAGGAACCGTCGTAGCCCTGTTCGATGAGCGCCCATGCCTTCTTTTCCTCCTTCTGCTTCGCGTCAATGAACTCCTCAATGTCACCGTGCCAGTCGCGCAGGGTGTTCATCTTCGCTGCGCGCCGGGTTTTGCCGCCGGACTTCACGACGTTGGCAACCTGGTCATAGACCTTGAGGAAACTCATCGGGCCGCTCGGGCGTCCGCCGCCGCTCAATTTTTCCCGTTTCGAGCGCAGCGGCGACAAATCCGTGCCGGTGCCGGAGCCGAATTTGAACAGCATCGCCTCGCTGTGCGCCAGCCGCATGATGCTTTCCATGTTGTCGTCCACCGACTGGATGAAGCAGGCGCTGCACTGCGGGTGTTCGTATTGCGTGCGGGCGCGCTCGGCTTCGCGGGTCTTGCGGTTGTAAAACCAGTTGCCTTTGTCGGAATTTTTGCCGATGCCGTATCCGTGAAAGAGGCCCACATTGAACCAGACCGGCGAGTTGAACGCGCCGTATTGATTTATGCACAGCCACGTCAGTTCCTCATGGAAAAGTTCGCCGTCGGCCTTGCTGAAATAACCGTCCGCGATGCCCCAATCCGCAATTGTCCGGGCAATGCGGTGGATGAGCTGGCGCATGGAGGTTTCGCGCTCCGGCGTGTTTTGCTCGCCATAAAAGTATTTGGAAACGACCACCTTCGTCGCGAGCAACGACCACGACTTCGGCACCTCGACGTTTTCCTGCTTGAAAATCACCTTGCCGGTGTCGTCGGTAATCTCGGCGGTGCGGTGTTCCCACTCTAATTGATCGAAGGGTTTGACCTTTGCGTGGCTGAAGACGCGCTCGATCCGCAGGGACTTCTTCGCCGCGTCTTTGTTGACTTCCACTTCCCGTGCCGCCGCCACTTTTGTGGCACGGCGCCGCCCGGTGTGCGGGGCAGGCGCCAAAATTTCTTCCCTCGCATCTATCATGTTGCCTCCAAATGGTTTTTTAGACGTTTAATGCCCGGCGGCATCAAAAGAAAAAACGCCAACCGAGCTTCAAAAATTGTTAATTCTCCGATAAAACCCGACTTTTTCTAAATCATGCTTCCCCAATTAGTTGGGGAACGGAACCCATACTGCTACCACCTATTGTGCATATCAAGAAAAATTTTCAAAAAAGTTTCAAAAACGATATTCCCAAATAAAATCAACGGAAACTCACCGTCAACGTTGAGCAACGATGATTTATTCGCCGCGGTGAATAAAATTTAGTGCGACTTTCCTGGCATGCGCTTTCGTTTTTGGAACGGTTTTTGTCTTCGCACCGGTTCAACCGTCTTGGGCCTCGGCTTCGGCACCAGCACCATCGGGCAGCCCTCGTAACCGAACGCGCGGCGCAATTCGTTCGCCAGATATTTTTTGTATTGCGCGGAGAAAAGTTCGTCGCGGTTGACGAACAGCAAAAACGTCGGCGGCGCCTGCCTCACCTGCGTGGCGTAGAAAAATTTGAGCCGGTGCCCCACTGCGCTGACCGGCTGGCGGCGTTCGACGGCGTCGTGCAACGTGCGGTTCAAAATCGCCGTCGGAATTTTCTGCTGCAATTGCGCGGCCACGTAACGCACGGCTTCGAGCAGGCGGTCCAGATTGAAACCGGACGTGGCCGACGTGAAGATGACCGGCGCGTAATCGAGGAAAAACAATTTTTCCTGCACCCACTGGCCAAATTCGCCGAGCGTGGATATTATCTCCGCCTGGCCTTC